>CAZLOO010000411.1:0-2548 GCA_964561055.1 uncultured Halobacteriales archaeon | reverse complement strand
TGCTGTTGCACGGCATCAACGCCGCCGGCTCCTCGGCGGAGTTCGAGGCCTGCTTCGACGACTTGGTGGGCGACTACCACGTCATCGCCCCGGACCTCCCCGGGTTCGGTCTCTCCGACCGGCCGCCGCTGATGTACTCTCCATCCCTGTACGTCACCTTCGTCGCGGACCTGATCCGCGATTTGACCGACGAACCGACCGTCGTGGCGTCCTCGCTGACCGGCGCCTACGCCGCGATGGCCGCCGACCAGGGCGCCGCCGTCGGAGAGCTGGTGCTGGTGTGTCCCACCGACCGGACGATGCCCGGGCGGCGGGTGTGGCTGCGGTCGCTGCTACGGACCCCGCTGATCGGCGAGGCCTTTTTCAATCTCATCGCCAGCGAGCCGTCGCTACAGTACTTCCAGACCGACCACGGGTTCTACGACACGCGGCTCATCGACGAGGAGTGGACGAGCTACCGCTGGCAGCTCACCCACCAGCCGGGAGCGCGCTACGCGCCGGCGTCGTTCGTCAGTGGCTTTCTCGACCCGGAGGAAGACCTCGGCGAGGTGCTCGCACGGCTGGAAACTCCGGTGACGCTCGTCTGGGGCCGGGAGGCGGACATCCTCCCCGTCGACCAGGGCCACGAACTCGCGGACGCCGCGGACGCCCGGCTGGTGGTGTTCGACGACGCGCTCTTGCTTCCCCACTACGAGCATCCGAAGGAATTCGCCGATCTCGTTCGGGGTCGGCTAACGGTGGCCGCCTAACGCGGGACGAACCTGACGTACCGCTCCCCGCGGGTGTCGCTCTCGCCGATGGCGGGCTCGACGGAGATACCGACCGCAACGTTCTCCGGGTCGGCGTCGACGATACCGGTGAGCCGGACCGAGCCGAACGACGCTACGGCGGTGGTGTAGGGAGTGTCCTCGGCGAACTGCGGCGCGGCGACGGAGACGGTGGTGAACGTGAGCACCTCCCCGGCGTCGGGCAAGGGCGTCTCCGTCAGCTCCCGGTCGCCGCAGTGGGGACACACCCGCCGTGGCGGCAGCGAGCCGTGACCCTCGGAGCACTCAAGATAGTACCCCTCGCCGTCCGCGATGGCGTCGAGCAGCTCGTCGTACCCCTCCTCGCGATCGGTCGGACCGCTCATGCGACCACCTCCAGCAGGTGGACGACCGCGCTGGCGACCGTCCCGCCGGCGTTGTGCGCCAGGCCGATCTCCGGCTGGACGTCATCCGAGCGGGGGTGTCGCCCCTCCAGCAGCTTCGTCAGGTCCACCAGCTGTGCGGCGCCGGTGGCGCCGACCGGGTGGCCCTTGGCCTTCAGCCCGCCGGAGACGTTCACCGGAAGCCGGCCGTCGCGGGTGGTCACGCCGTCGACAGCGGCGTCGATCCCCTCGCCGTAGTCGAAAAAGCCCAGCGCCTCGATCGCCAGCACCTCCGCGATGGTAAAGCAGTCGTGGACCTCGGCGGCGTCCACGTCGCCGGGGCCGATCCCGGCGTCCTCGTAGGCGGCTGTCGCCGCCCGCTCGGTTGCGGGCGCCCGGGCGAGGTAGCGCCGGTCCTGCAGCGCCAAGTGGTCCCCCCCCTGGCCGGTGCCGACGACCGCGACCGGAGCGTCGAGTGACTCGCGCTCGGCGTACTCCTCGCTTACCAGCACGAGCGCGCTGGCGCCGTCCGTGAACGGGCAAGCGTCGAACAGCCCCAGCGGCTCGGCCACCATCGGCGCCTCCAGAGCCTCCTCAACGGTGATGGAGCGCTGGAACTGGGCGTACTCGTTGACCAGGGCGTTGTCGTGGTTCTTCACCGCGATCTCCGCGAGCTGCTCACGCGTGCCGCCGAACTCCTCGAAGTACGCCCGCGCCATCAGCGCGTAGGCCCCGGGGAAGGTCATCCCAGCCCGGACCTCGTATAGGTCGTCGGCCGCGATGGAGAGTCCCTCGGTGGCGCCGGCGGTGCCCATGTTGGTCATCCGCTCGGCGCCGCCAACGAGCACGACGTCGGCGTCGCCCGAGCGGACGTTGCGCACCGCCTCACGGACGGCCGTCCCGGCGGAGGCACAGGCGCTCTCGAAGCGGGTCGCCGGCGCCCGGATCCCGACGGCCTCCGCCATCAGGGGCGCCTGGTGGCCCTGGTGCTCGGCCAGTTCGCCCATGAAGTTGCCATAAAACAGCGTTTCGACGTCGCCGGGGGGGACGCCGGCGTCGGTCAGTGCTGCCAGGCCCGCCTCCGCGAACAGGTCCCGGCCGGTGCGCTCGGGGAGTCGTCCGAAGTGGGTCGTTCCGACGCCCGCTACTCGTGGTGGTGCCATAGCTCCCATAGCGGACTCCTCGGTAAATGTTTGCCGTCGGTTACTACATTCCCATATCTTCGGCGGCGCTCGGCACGGGGAGGTCGTGGACCCCAACGTCGAGCAGTTCGGCCGCGTGGTCAAGCGCCATATCGAAGCCGTAGTACCGTTCCAGTTCGTCGCCGTCGGCGGTCGGGCGCACCTTCAGCATCGCGTACCCTTCGACATTCTGGGCGACACAGGCGGTCGCACCGTCGCGCTCGAACGTGAGCAGCCG
>CAZLOO010000410.1:0-2565 GCA_964561055.1 uncultured Halobacteriales archaeon | reverse complement strand
GAGGACGCCGCGGAGGCCGCCGAGGAGGGCGCCGAGCCGGTCGAGGAGGACGCCGAGAGCGACACCGACTCCGAGGAGCCGGAGGAGCCGGAGCCGAAACCGGAATCGGAGTCGGCCGGGGCGGGGCTGGGCACCCGCGCGAAGGCGTTCGCCACCGGCGGGGTCGTCATCCAGCCGGACCACCTCGAGGGCCCTCTCGATGACTTAGAGTTGGCGCTCCTGTCGAGCGATGTGGAGATGAGCGTCGCGGGCGCCATTCTCGAACGGGTGCGCGAGGAGGTCGTCGGCGAGGTGCGCGCGCAGGTTCAGACGACCGAGATGATCGTCGATGAGGCGCTTCGGGAGGCGCTCGTTGAGGTCATTAGCGTCGGCCAGTTCGACTTCGACGAACGCATCGCGGAGGCCGAAAAGCCGGTCGCTATCGTGTTCACCGGCGTCAACGGAGTCGGCAAGACGACGACGATTGCGAAACTGGCGCGTTACTTCGAGGAGCGTGGGCTGTCGACGGTGCTGGCCAACGGCGACACCTACCGCGCCGGTGCCAACCAGCAGCTCGGCGAGCACGCCGAGGCGTTGGACAAGAAGCTCATCAGCCACCAGCAGGGCGGCGACCCGACCGCCGTGATCTACGATGCCGTTGAGTACGCCGAGGCCAACGGCGTGGACGTGGTGCTCGGGGACACCGCCGGCCGGCTCCACACCTCCAACGACCTGATGGCCCAGCTTGAGAAGATCGACCGCGTCGTTGAGCCGGACATGACTGTCTTCGTTGACGAGGCGATAGCGGGCCAGGACGCCACCGAACGCGCCCGGCAATTCAACGAGGCCGCGGAGTTCGACGGCGTCGTACTCACGAAGGCAGATGCCGACTCCCAGGGCGGCGCCGCCATCTCCATCGCGCACGTCACCGGGAAGCCCATACTGTTCCTGGGGACCGGGCAGGGGTACGACGACTTAGAACCGTTCGATCCCGAGCGCATCGTCGACGAGCTGTTGGGCGAACCGCCCACCCCGTAGTGGGCTCGGACGGATTCGAACCGTCGGCCTCGGCCTTGTAAAGGCCACGTCGTAACCAGACTAGACCACGAGCCCTCACCTCCAGTTCACTCACGGTGCGGGAATAACGCTTGCGAAGCCGAACCCTTACGCCGTACGACCGCCTTCTCCCGGCCATGAACAGCCGGCGCGTGCTCGCCGGTCTCGCCGTCGTCGGTGGGGTCGGGGCCCTGCTGCTGGTGCTGGTCGCGGGCGGAGCGATTCCCTCGCCGCTGGCGACCGCCTGTCCCACATCCGACACCGGGACGGGTGGGGCAGCGACGACGACCGCGACGACCGCGACAGGCGGAACCGGGTCCCCCGACGGGGGGACAGAGACCGCCTCCGACGACGGCTACGACCGCACGGAGGTGGTCGCCTACGACGCCAACGGCACGCGGCTGGGGACGGTTGAGGTGCGGGTCGCGGAGTCGTTCCAGCAGAAGTACACCGGCCTGAGCGACACGGAGTCGCTCTCCGAGGACGAGGGGATGCTGTTCCCCTACCCCCAGGAGGACGAGCGCACATTCGTGATGCGCGGGATGTCCTTCGGCATCGACATCATCTACATCGACAGCGAGGGCCGGGTGACGGAGATCCACCACGCGCCCGAACCCCCCGAGGACGAGGACGGCGAGCAGTACGAGTACCCCGGCTGTGGCCAGTACGTCCTCGAGGTGAGCTACAACTGGACGACCCGCCACGACGTGGACGTAGGCGACCGGTTCATCATCGAGGGGTACACGAACGGTACCGCTGGTGAGTAGCGTGCCCGAGGAAATAGCATCACTCGGCGAGCAGGAGGGGTGGCAGGCCGAGGGGTACGCGGCGCGGGTCCACTATTCCGGGGCGGGCGAGCGCTACAGCGTGGAGTTCTACGCCCCTTCGAACTGTGTGCTGTACTGGAAGGTGAAAGGTGACGGCGAGACAGCGGTCCCGGTCGGCCGCAGGACAGTGCCAGAGCCTCTTCGTGCGCGGGTTCGGGAGGATCTCGCGGCGGCCGGTGTCGACCCCGACGTCGAACGCCGGGAGCTATAACCTATCTGACCTCCACGCGGAGCGCCGCTTCCGGGCTGTCCTCCGCCCGCACGTAGCGCCGGGGGTCGCGCTCGACGGCGAACGCCTCGATGGTGGCGACCAGCCGGCCCGGCGGCAGGGTCGCCCGCAGAAGCACGCCGGCGTCGGTGACGACGACGTAGGGCGGCGCGGGCGCCGGAGCTGCGGGCATCTCGTAGCCGGCGGCGGCGACCGCGCTCGACAGCGCCCCCGGGAACCGCCCGAGCAGGCCCCGCTCGCGGAGGCAGTCCGCGAGCGCTCTACGGGCGCCGTCCTCGTGGGCGGCCCCGGCTACCCGGTCGGCACAATCCAGCGTCGCCGCCAACAGGTCGCGGTGCTCGGCGAGCAGGTGTTCGCGGGCGGCCGCCCGGAGCTGTTCGTCGCCGCTTCCCATCAGTCGGCCGTGGCCCCGGCGGCGCAGTTGTTGGGTCCGAGCTCCAGCTCGAACGCCTCGCTGTCGTCGACGCTCTCGCG
>CAZLOO010000409.1:0-2585 GCA_964561055.1 uncultured Halobacteriales archaeon | reverse complement strand
CTCGGACGTGGAATCACCGGACGATCTCCAAAATCGGGACAGTCAGATCCTTCTGGCGCCGTTCAGGTTGAGGACTCGACGATTTCGTGGAGCCTCTCGAGGTTTTCGATAGCCGGTTCCTGGTACTTGTCGATCCGTTCGAGCACGCTCGGGTCCTTCAAGTGCTCGTCGATCCCCTGGAGGAATCTGAGGCGGCATGTCTGTTGCCAGTCATGGATGTCGGGTTCCTTTCGCCAGGCGGCACGAGCTCGTTGGGTGACGAGGAGATTGCGGATATAGTCCTCCGCGTCTCCAGCAAAGGGATTGGGCGGGCACAGCCGGTTCTTCTCCATGATGTCGTCGCGGGTCGCCTCGACGTAGGCTGTGATCGCCGCGCTGAACGGGACGATCCCGGGGGCGATGATGTACTGCACGGTGATCCGGTCTGGTTCGAAGACTGGCCGGGCCGGGGGCGTGTCGACGCCGCTGGCAGTGCAGTCGACGTGTACCTGCTGCTCATCGGTGGGAACGGTCCCGCCGTCGAGGACGATCCGATCAGCCTCGAGCCGCTGGACGTAGCCCTGGCGAACGACGTTCCGAATTTGGCGCAGGTCCTCGCGTTCGTCCTCGCTGAGGATGGCGCCTCGATAGGTTTCGGGTTCAACCGTTGGGTCAAGGGGGACTAGCACTTCGCTTGCTTCCAGCCGTCGGAACAGGTCCGGGACATCCTCAGCCTCCGCGGCGGCTTCCAGCAGCCGCGAAGTCCGCTCCAGCAAGGACTGCACCTGCTCGAAGGGTTGCAGTTTGCGCCGGGGGGCTGTCCAGGGGTCGCGTGGTCGAATCCATCGGATCTGGTCCGGTGGGATGCCCTGGTCGAGTAACCACCCGCAGGTATCCATTGACGTCTTTCCCGCCCCGATGACGGTGAATCCGTCGGCTGGTTCGGAGAGGCCGGCGAGCTCGTTGGGGGTGACGAGCCGCGCATCCGGGGCGACGTCGAACGGCGGATCTTGGGTCGCCGGTATCGACGATTCCACGTAGGTCGCGTCCACGAGCTTGCGCCGGACCTCGACCTCTGTCGTCTCGCCGGTCAGCCGCGACTCGAACCGATATCGGTCATCATCGGTTCCGATGTAGTCGCTCAGGCCGAAGAAACGGACTTGGCCCGAGGGGAGCAGCTCCTTCTTGAGAACACGCTGGTAGTAGTCGCAGACCTCCGCGGCGGTCGCCCGTTCATAGAACCCGGCGTTGGGGCCGACTTCGTCGATCGTGTTGTCGCCGAGCGGCCGCGAGTTGACCCCGTAGACCGCGGACGGCTGGTGCAGCCGCGCGAACGGGTAGGCGTCGTTCCAGTGGCCACCCGGATTCGCACGCCGGTCCACGAGCACCACTTCGTCGTCTGTCTGCTCGATCAACGTGTCCGTGAACGCCATCCCGGACGCCCCCGCCCCCACCACCAAGTAGTCCGTCTCAAGCGCCCTCATGGCAATCCCCCGCCGTCGGCAACCGCTTCGCACACTGTCCTGAACGGTGGATGGGCCAGGTGACGTGGGCAAGGCGTCTACGGCCGTCGAAGACGGAACGCCCGCCGTTTGCCGAGGTCCCCACCAAGCGGCCCGGCCCCGACGCCGATTTTATGTTGGGTGTTACCATAACACACGAATTTTGATAGGCTCCAATTTAAATTGTGGTGGTTACCGCAGGCACGCAATTATTCGCGTTCACGGGTGGTAGCGGCGATGCACGTTCGTCTCCCTTGTACCGAGGGGGCGACCCTACGACGATCCACGAGACCCCACGGGGTCTTAGGCGGTTCAGCGAGACAAAACGCCCCGATGGATATACTCTCTATATTCAGCATGCGATTTCTTCTAGCTGTCGGATAGGTCGATTTAGATCGCACCGAACACAGAGCTTATCTCAGTTACTTACGGCTGCTGTGCGGCAGTGACGTTACGTAATCATATGCTGTTTTACCGCTTGGCGGGAATACGCTGAATATGGACAGTCGGACATTCAATCCGTCGGGGAGCCCGACCATCCTCTTCGTCATGGGATTTGGCAACCGACTCGATGGAGCCAATGAAGGCTGGTTTATCGACCGGCTGACCGATGCTGGCTATCGGGTGCACGCGATCGAATTGTCTACCGATATTGTCGATTTCGAGCAGGAGTACCGTCGCCCCGTCCAGCGAGTCCACGACGAGGTCGAACCGGCGCTTGTCCTGAGTCATAGTCTCGGTGGCCTCATCGCGGCATATCTGGAGACGCCTGCCCACGCGGTGTATCTCTCCCCGTGGTGGGGCATCTACGAAGGGAAGATCTCCGTGTGGGAGCGCTGGCTCGTCCCACGGCTCCCGATTACGGCTCGGATTCTCCCGACTAAAACGCGTCGGGAGGAAATTGGCACGCATCTCTCGGCTACGGACTGGAACCACATCCCGAACCGGGTCTCGCCGGTCTTTATTACGGAGATCTACCGGGCACAGCAAGCGAGGCCACCGATCAGCGAGGATGCCGTCGTCTTTATGTCGCTTGAAGATACCATTATCAGTGTGCGAGCAGTCGGGGCGGCCGTGCGCACTGACCAAATTCATCTCTATGAC
>CAZLOO010000408.1:2012-2591 GCA_964561055.1 uncultured Halobacteriales archaeon | reverse complement strand
CTTGGATGTGCCCTTCGACGAGACGGTCAAGACCTTCCTGGCCGACAATAACACGAGCGGATCGACCGTCGAATTTGAGAACGACCCTACCGATCCAGGACCTGATGGTCCGCGTACGCTCACCGTGACCGGCGACGCCACCATCGCTGCTGGCACGGTCGGACGCACGGGTACTCTGGACGTAGACGGAAATACCCTGCTTACGGGCGGAAGCCTCACCACGACGCTCGTTGCGGCCGGAGACGTGACCGTCGAGCCGGGCGCAGCCCTGGGCGCGGCGACCCTGGCGTTCGACGGCACCGAGCAGGACCTCCAGCTCGACGGGGGACCGTCCCTGGTCGGCAACCTCGCCCTCTCCCAGCAGAACGGGGACGATGGCCGCGTCTACCTGACCGGCAACGAGCTTCGGGTTGGCACGCAGATTGACTTCAACGCCGGCCTGCTGGTCGTGCCGGACAGCGTCGATCAGAGCGATGTGCTGTGCATCGGTCTCAACTGGGGCGACTCCACGTCCACGAAGTCGAAGACGACGGCCCTCTACGCGACGACGTCGGCCCCGATTAAAAATCCGGCGATTTC
>CAZLOO010000408.1:0-2002 GCA_964561055.1 uncultured Halobacteriales archaeon | reverse complement strand
GATCAGAGCGATGTGCTAGTTGAGCTGAGCGAAGTGACGCGAGGCACCTTCCAGCCCAACCCGCCGGGCAACACGATTCCGTTCGACCGGAGCGACGTAGGCAACGACTCAACGGACGGAAGTCACATTGTGGGCAACGTGCGCGTCGGCGTCCCGTCGGGCGCGCCTGCTACCAACGCCAGAGGCCGGTTTGAATTCCCGGTCGGGACGGCGGAGCAGTACCGCCCCGCCGCGGTTACTTTCCGGACCGATGACCCGACGGAGATTTCCACCAACATTGTGGCCAGCCATGTGCCGCGGAGCCCGCAGGGCCAGCAGGGGCTCCCGCTCGACGCCGGCACCGACGATGATGGGAATCCGGTCACCATCGGGCAGTACCCGAGCCTGCACTGGAATATATCTGCTAGCACCGGGCTCGGCCCATCTCAGGAGTTTGACCTGGAGCTGGAGACCGGCACCCAGACGTTCATCCAGGAGTTCGAAGACGCCTCGCAGCTCCGCATCATTCGCCGCGCCGACGGGGACGCCACTGAGAACGAGTACTTCCTCCAGTCCGGCGACGCCGAGGATCCGGGCGAGGAGTACATTAACAACCTGATAAGCCGCAACGAAGCCGAGTTTGCCGCTGTGCGGTCCCAGACGTCGACGGGCGGCATCTCCACCACGGCCTCGCTCTTCACGATTGGCGTGCCGTCGGACGTGGCCCAGGATGTCGACGTTGCGATCACCAGCGGCGGCCCCGGCGGGCTTGACCGCTCCTTCACCACCGATCCGGGCGACTCCGACGCGCCGGTGGGCGTCTTCCGCCTCAGCCCCAGCGGCTCGGGCGTGACGCTCGACAGCCTTGAGATTCAGACCAACGCCACCGGCACGGCGGGCATCGACCAGATGGGGCTGTGGGCCTCCTCGGACTCGTCGTTCAGCACCTCGGACGACACCGAGCTGACCACGGTCAACGCGGGCGGTGCGGCCCCCGATTCGGTCGTGTTCGACAACCTCGACAATACGCTGGGCACTGCGGAGCAGTACCTCTTCGTGACCGCCACGCTCAGCTCCAGCGCCGCGGGTGAGGTCTCGCCGACGATCGCCGGCGAGGAGGACCTGCTGCTCGAGAACGGCCAGATCACCGAGGTTGATGGCAACGAACAGAGTGCGTTCGCGGCCCTGAGCCTCTCCAGCGGCGCCTCGGTTCTGCCGGTCGAGCTGGCCAACTTTGAGGCTGAGCGTGGGGACGGTGAAATCCGCCTGCAGTGGAGCACCGCCTCCGAGACCAACAACGCAGGCTTCCGCATCCAGCGGAAGGTCGAAGAGTCCGGCACCTGGGAGACGATCGGGCGCCGCGACGGTGCGGGCACGACCACCGAGGCCCAGACCTACCGGTTCACCGACGCGAACCTGCCGTTCGAGGCCGACAAGCTGACCTACCGGCTCCGCCAGGTGGACCTGGATGGAAGCGCGCAGTTCAGTGACCCGCTCACGGTGGAGCGCAGCGGTCCCGAGACTGTGCGGCTGCTCGGCACTGCGCCGAACCCGGTCCAGAGCCAGGCCCGAGTGCGGTACGCTGTGCCTGAGGAGGCCATTCAGGACAGTGAGGTGCGCCTTGAGCTCTTCGACGTCATGGGCCGGAAGGTTCGGACCTACGGCGTGAGCGGCGAGTCTGGCCGCCATGAGCAGATGATGCAGGTCAACGACCTGTCCTCCGGCGTGTACTTCCTGCGCCTCAGGACCGGTAACACCGCCAAGACCCGCAAGCTCACGATCGTGCGGTAACGCGAGTGTCCCAGCCGGCCTGCACGGTTGGGCGACATACCGCTGCGAGATTGACTCGACGGATAAGCCCGGCCCTCCGACAGGGGGGTCGGGCTTGTCTATTTCTACAGCACTGGTAGAGCGCGAGACGGTGACGATCGACAACGGCTGGGGCCCAGGCGGAAGAAAAAGCGGCCCGGTGGTTAAAAACCGCGCCCTGAGCGGGACGAGAATCTGTCCCAGATGGGAGCAA
>CAZLOO010000407.1:0-2593 GCA_964561055.1 uncultured Halobacteriales archaeon | reverse complement strand
GGGAAGTTCAACAACGACACCGGGCTCTCCGTCTCCGCGGACTACATCGGCTCGGACCTCCAGGGGTTCCAGACGATCAACTCCGGCGGCGACTACCAGTTTATTGTTCCGGATACAGTGTGGGTCCAGCGGCTCGCCGAAGCGGACCTCGCCCAGCCCGTCGACGAGGAGCTATTCGCGGAGGAGCTGGACGCAATGCCGGAGGTGGTGCGCAACCACCGTGCGATGTTCTACGAGGACACCCGCTATGGGCTCCCTCCGCGCTGGGGCATCAGCGGCCTCATCTACAACAAGGATCAGGTCTCCGCCGAGGAGGTGGAGTCCTGGAGCGTCCTCTGGGACGAGCAGTATGCGAACCGCTACGAGATTTTCAGCCTCCCGCTGTGGGCCGGCCCGAAGGTGGCGCTGTATCTCATCGAGGAGGGGGAGATATCCATCGACGGGGAGGTCACATCTGAGAAAATCTACGGCCTCCCTGAGGAGGACATGCAGAAGGTCGAAGACGCCGCGGTCGACCTGATTTCCAACGCCCGGCTGCTCCCGGGGTCGGCCAATGAGGCCAACCGCCCGCTGATCGACGAGACCGTCTACATGTTCGACGGCTTCCTGTTCAATTACGCTCAGCTGAAAAGCGTCGAACAGGGCCTGGGAACGGACAAGTTCCGCTTCCAGCCCAACCCCGGGCTGGGCGGGATGTTCTGGGTCGAGGGGATGACGATGACCACCCAGGCCGAGTCGGAGGGACAGAAGAACACCACCAAGTCATTTATGAAGTGGGCGCTCTCCCAGGAGGGCCAGGCGAACGTTGCCTGGACGGAGCTACGCAAGTCCCCGCCGGCCAACTACAGCGCCCGCGAGCTGCTGACGGACAACCAGCAGGAGGTGCTCCAGCTCGACCGGCTAGAGGAAATCGCGGAGAACTCCGTGGACTACTACCCCATCGAGGAGGAGAAGTGGGTCGAACACTGGGAGCGGGCCGTCCAGCGCGCTGGCAACTGAGTCCCGCGATTCCCCGACAGCCCTTTGCTCCCGGGCGTCAAGCGGCGCCCATGACCAACGACGATCGCGGGGGCCAGCCGTGAGCGCGACCGTCCCCCTGTTCCCGGGCACGGAGCTGTCGCTGTCGCTCGTGCCTGGATTCCCGGCGATGCACGACGCCTACCGTGGCCGCCGCGACCAGCGTGATATGGTGTGTGGCGCGTACGTCCTCGCCTGGCTCCTCCAGGGGTACGGCGTGACCGAACAGGGCGGCACCCCGGTCACCGTTGACAGCGTCGCCGCGGCCGCCGGCACCGCCCTTGAGGAGCACAACGCCGATCGGCTGGCCGCGGCCCGGGAGGCCGTCGAGGACGGGTCAGTGCCGCCGGAGCGCGCCCGGACGTGGCAGCCCCACGACTGGTTCGACCACGACCTCGCGGTCGCGGAGGAGGGCGGCACCAGCCCGGAGGGGTTCGTCCGGGCCTGCGAGGCGGCCTCCGGCGGCCGGCTCGCCGCGGTGCCGGTGCCCGCCGTCCGGGGAGAGAGCGTCCAGCTCACCCCGGCGGCGTTCGACGCGGTGCTCTCGGCGGCGGTCGAGGGTCGGTTCGGGATGCAGGTCGCGCTCAACTACAACCTCTCGCACACCCTTGCGCCCGCGGGGCTCCTCGGTCACAAGTACGACCCGGTCGCCCTGCTGACGCGGTGGGACGCCCTCGACTACTTCCGGCGGCTGGACTGGGACGTCGGCCACTTTACGGGCTTTGTCGGCCGGCTCTCGCGGGCGGACAGCGATCGGCGCTACCTGCTGATCCGGGACTCGTACCGCACCTTCGGCTGGGAGGGCTATCACCTCCAGCCCGAGAGCTACGTCCGCGAGGGGCTGGTCCGGGCGGGGGACGACCGTGACGGCGGCCTCCTGCTGGTGCTGCCAGCCGACGAGCGCCCGGCGCTGGAGTCGTTCCTGAAGCGCGAGGGACTGGCGACCGGCACGTGGGACAACGGCAGCCCGTACCGCCCGGTGAGCGACCCGTTCGGGGACGGAGCCGATGGCGACTGAGCCCGACCGCGAGGCGGTCCTTGCGGCTGCGGGCGATTGGGTGGACGACCACGCCGGCGACCTGCTCGGCCTGCTCGGTGAGCTGGTCGCCTGTCCCGCCGGCTCCGGCGAGGAGGGGCTCCACACCGACCCCGGCCCGGTCGGCGTCCTGTACGACTTTCTCGCCGGCCACGACGGGGTCAACGTCGCAGCCCAGCCGATAGAGGGTGACTACGTCGACGCCCCCCGGGAGAACCTCTACGCCACGCTGGACGGCGGCGGCGACGGCGGCCTGGTCTGCACTAGCCACACGGACGTGGTGCCGGCCGGCGACTCTGCGGACTGGCCGGGCGACCCCTTCGAAGTGACCCCCGGCGAGGTCCGCTACCTGGGTGGGACCGACATCAAACTGACCGTCGATGACCGGGCCTACGAGCGCTCCATCCGGGGGAAGATGGCCCGGGTCTGGCGGCTCCGTGAGCGGGAGCGCGCGGACGTGCTCGTCGGCCGGGGCGCCTTCGACAACAAGGCAGCAAGCGTCTGTATGGCGGGGTCGCTGCTGGCGCTGGCGGCCGCCCT
>CAZLOO010000406.1:0-2596 GCA_964561055.1 uncultured Halobacteriales archaeon | reverse complement strand
GACGCCGCCGCCGAGTTCGACGAGGGACCGGTGCGCGTGTACGGCCGGGCCGACGACGAGGAGCTCGTACGGGGATTGCTTGAGGAGTACGATGCCCTCGAGTGGGCCGGCGAGCACGACTGTCTCGGCGGGGTCGTCGTGGAGTCCGACGCCTCTCGGGTGCGGGTGAACAACACGTTCGACTCGCTGCTGGAGGACGTTTGGGACGACAGCCTCGGTGAGGTAAGCGACGTCCTGTTCGGGGAACGATGAGCGCGGGCGTCGACGAGGTCGGCAACTACGAGTACGTCACCGCCCGGGTGCGCTCGCGACGGGCGAAGCTGTTCGACGAGGACGACTACCGCAAGCTCGTCCGTATGGGGCCGGGTGAGATTGCCCGGTTTATGGAGGAGACGGAGTACGAGCGCGAAATGAACGAGCTCGGTTCGCGTCACTCCGGGGTCGACCTCATCGAGTACGCGCTTAACCGGAACCTCGCGCGGCACTTCGACGCGCTGTTGCGCTTCTCGGAAGGGCAGCTGTACGACTACGTCGCCCGTTACCTCCGGAAGTTCGACGCCTGGAACATCAAGACGGTGATCCGGGGGATCTACTCCAGCGCCGGGCGCGAGGAGATCGAGAACGACCTCATCCGCGCGGGGGAGTTCTCCGAGGCGACGCTGGCAGCGCTGCTGGAGGCCGACGACATCGAGACCGTCGTCGAGCGCCTCGAAGGGACCATCTTCGGCGCCGCCGCCGCAGACGCGCTCGGTGAGTTCCAGGAGACCGGCACGCTGGTGCCTCTAGAGAACGCCATCGACAGGGCGTTCTACAGCAACCTGCTGTCAGGACTGCCCAGCGAGACCGACCGGGCGACGGGGCTGTACGTGGAGTTCCTGCGCGCGGAGATCGACTTCCGGAACCTCCGGAATGCGCTGCGGCTCTCCCGTAGCGGCGCCGACATCGACCCCGCGGAGTACTACATCCCTGGTGGCCGACTGTTCGAGGAATCGGAGCTCCGGGCGTTGGTGGGCAACACCGACCAGTTGGTCGAGCGCATCCGTACCAGCACGTACGGGGAGGACCTCGCAACGGCCTTAGAAGAACTCGAGGAGGCCGAGGGGCTCGTGGAGTTCGAGCGCGCTCTAGAGGCGGCGCTGTTGGAGTACTCCCGTGGGCTGTCGAATCGCTACCCGCTGTCGATCTGTCCGGTGTTCGCCTACGTGCTCGCGAAGGAGCGCGAGGTGGACAATGTCCGGGCGATCGCGCGGGGCCGGGAGGCCGGCCTGACCGACGAACGGATACAGGAGGAGCTAGTGGTCGTTTAGTATGAGCCAGGAGATAGCGGTCGTCGGGAGTCCGGAGTTCACCACCGGGTTCCGTCTGGCGGGCGTCCGCCTGGTGCGGAACATCCCTGACGACCGGAAGGGCGAGGAGTTGGACGCCGCCGTCGAGGAGACTCTGGAGGACGACGGCGTCGGCATCGTCGTGATGCACACCAACGACATGGAGCACCTCTCCCGGCCGGTGCGCCGGGCGGCCGAGACCAGCGTCGAGCCGGTCGTGGTGACGCTGGGCGGTGACGGTCAGACGCAGGGGCTCCGCGATCAGATCAAACGCGCCATCGGCATCGACCTGATGGACGAGTAACTATGAGCCAAGCGATACAACAGGACGCCGAAGACACTGGCGTCATCGAGAGCGTGAGCGGTCCGGTCGTGACCGCCAAGGGCCTCGGAGCCCGCATGAACGACGTCGTCTACGTGGGCGACGAGGGGCTGATGGGCGAGGTCATCGAGATCGAAGGCGACCTGACAACCATCCAGGTGTACGAGGAGACCTCCGACGTCGCGCCGGGGGAGCCGGTCAAGAACACCGGCGACCCGCTGACGGTGGACCTCGGGCCCGGGATGCTGGACACCATCTACGACGGGGTCCAGCGTCCCTTGGACGTGCTTCAGGAGCGTATGAACAGCCCGTTCCTCGACCGCGGGGTCGACGCCCCCGGTATCGACCTGGAGAAGGAGTGGGCGTTCACTCCCGAGGTCGAGGAGGGCGATCACGTCGATCCCGGCGACGTCGTCGGCGTGGTCGATGAGACCGTGAGCATCGAGCACAAGGTGCTGGTACCGCCGAACTACGAGGGCGGCGAGGTCACCTCCATCCAGGCCGGGGAATTCAACGTCACGGAGCCGGTCGCCGAACTGGACTCCGGCGAGACAGTACAGATGCGCCAGGAGTGGCCGGTGCGCGAACCCCGGCCGACGGTGGACAAGAAGACCCCGACAACGCCGCTGATTAGTGGCCAGCGCATCCTGGACGGACTGTTCCCGCTGGCCAAGGGCGGGACCGCCGCCATCCCGGGCGGCTTCGGCACCGGCAAGACGGTGACCCAGCAGCAGCTGGCCAAGTGGAGCGACGCCGACATCGTCGTCTACATCGGCTGCGGCGAGCGCGGGAACGAGATGACAGAGGTGCTGGACGAGTTCCCCGAGCTGGAGGACCCGTGGAGCGAGGGCGACAAGAAGCTGATGGAGCGCACCATCCTGATCGCCAACACCTCCAACATGCCGGTCGCGGCCCGGGAGGCAAGCATATACACGGGCATCACCATGGC
>CAZLOO010000405.1:0-2604 GCA_964561055.1 uncultured Halobacteriales archaeon | reverse complement strand
GTCCACTCGTACGAGCGGTTGCCGATGGCATCGGCGTGGGCCTGTGCCACCCGGCTGGGCCGGTCGACGCTGTTCGGTGAGAGTCCCGGCGGGTACTCAACTGGCTCCTCCGGGACAGCCGCCGGAGTAACCGTGGTCGACGGTCCGCCCGCCCCGGGGGCGCTACAGCCGGCTGCGGTCACAAGTAGGAGGAGCGCAAGCGTCGCCAACCGGGACATATCCGCAACTGACGCGCGCTACACTAAAGCGTACGCCGCGGGAACCGGAGGCCTGATTGGCATGGACGGCGCTACAGCTGGCGGACACCACGGAGTGGTGGAGCACTGGGGCATGTACGATCGTCATAGCTGACACGGGAGCAACCGTGCAAAGCGGCGTTCGTCGCCTATCTCGAGAGCGGGTACTACGTCACCCCAGCTCTGCCTGCACTCTCGCAGGCCAATCCCCGTCCGACCACCAGTCCTAAGCCCTCGTGGAGCAACCGGCTGGTATGACTGAGACGCTGTTTCTCACCAGCGAGGAGATAGCAGGGCTGGCCGCCCCGGCGGAGTACGTCGACGCCGTCCGAGAGGGGTACCGTCAGCAGGGGCCGGCGGAGCCGCGGACGAAACTAGTCAACCGGGACCCGCCGGGAATGCTTACCGGCTACTTCGCAGTGTTGCCCGAGACCGGGGCGATGGGCGGCTACACCTACGCTGCCGGTTTCGGCGGGCGGGACGCCCACTTCTTCCTACCACTGTTTGACACCGGCTCAGGCGACCCGCTGGCGCTGCTTGACGGCGCCAGCCTCAATCCATTCAAGACGGGTGCGGCCGGCGCTGTCGGCGTGGACGCGCTCGCCCGCGAGGACGCCGCCACCCTCGGTATCATCGGCAGCGGTTCGCAGGCCCGGGGGCAGTTGCTCGCGACCGCCACGGTCCGGGAGTTCGAGAGGGTGAACGTCTACTCTCCGACCGCTGAGCACCGGGAGTCGTTCGCCGCCGAAATGAACGACCGCGTCGAGCCGACAGTGGCGGCCGTCGCTTCCAGTGCGGCTGCCGTTGAAGACGCTGACGTGGTGGTGACGGCGACGACAGCGAACGAGCCCGTCTTCGACGGGAATCTGCTGGAGCCCGGCACTCACGTCACGGCGATGGGACAATACGACGCCGACAAGCGGGAACTGGACTCCCGCACAATCGAGCGCGCGGTGTACGTCCCGGACCTGCAGGCCCGGGCGACCCACGACGCCGGCTCGTTCATTGCGGCGTTGGAGGAGGGGGTCGTCGACGAGGATCATGTCCATGGCGACCTCGGCGCGGTACTCGCCGGCGAGGTTCCCGGTCGGGAGTCCGAGGAAAACATAACGGTGTTCGACTCCGGGGGAACCGGCATCGAAACGGTGGCGGCCGCCCACATGTTGTACCAGAAGGCCCGCGAGGCTGGGCTGGGTCAGCCTATCGACCTCGCACCGGCCAGCGAGGCGCTCACCGGGCGCTGACTACAGGTACGGTCCCAGACCGAGCGCCGTCGCCACCGGGACGCCGGCGGCGACGGCTCCGACGAGGTAGCCCGCGATGGCGCCCCCGTTCAGCAGCGGCAGGCCGGCGTGGGCCTGCCCGCGGCTGACCATCACAAGCAGGACTGCCAGGCCGCTGAGAGTGCCCACGATGGCCATCAGCGAGGGCAAGGTGAGCGCGATGCCCGGCACGCCGAGTGAGGGAGTGTCGAGGAAGAACGCGGCGCTGGCGACGATTATCGTCGGCATCACGGCGTCGCCGAGGCCAATAAAGAAGGCGTCACGGCCGTCGTCCTCCTCGCTGAGGACGCCGTCCGGGTCGGGGGTATCCCGCTCCGCGTCGTCGGCGGTCTCATCACCGTCTTTGCTCCGTTCGTCCTTCGTCCCCCCGTTCCGGTCGAGCGCCTCGCTGCCGGCCTCGCCGGCTTCGGTCGCCTCGATGAAGGAGTACGACAGCCGGTGGGGAACTACCAACACCACCGGCACCCGGAGGTCCATCACGCCGGCCGCGAGGGTAAGCATGTGCTCGGTGCCATACACGCTGACCGCGTCGTAGGCCGCCAGCGCCACCAGCAACAGCAGCGCGGGCAAGAGGCCGAAAGAGACCCCGAACAGCCCTGCCGCGCCCATCCCCATCAGTACCCCGGCGCCGTCGATGACATACCACTCGGGGTAGAGCAACAGCGCAGCCGCGACGCCCAGGCTGAGAAGCAGCGCCGACAGGCTCGCGCCGGAGACGACGGCGACGGGCGGCAACAGCACGGAGAGGACGTAGTACACCAGTACCGTCCCGGCGCCAACCACGAATAGGCGAACGAGGACGTCTACCTCGTAGCGGAACGCCACCAGCATCAGTCCGGTCGCGACGAGGATACCGACGAGGTAGACGACGCTGTTGGCGGGGTCCTGTGGGTTCGGCACCGCTTGGTAGCCGGCGGCCTGGAACGGCCGGACCAGCGCTAGTGCACCGACTTGGATAGCGAGGAACAATCCCCCAGTGCCGACGGCGGCTGCGACTGCCCGGCGGTTCATCGTCCGGTCACGCCTGAGTGTCGCCCACGCGGGGCTTGTGCCTTGTGCTATCGGGCGTACAGCCGCTCGCCGAG
>CAZLOO010000404.1:0-2613 GCA_964561055.1 uncultured Halobacteriales archaeon | reverse complement strand
ACCTGCGCCAGCGACACGCAGGGCCGGGGGATCTCCGCGACGGCGGCGTCGACGTCGTCCTCGGTCAGCCGGGTGCGACCCTCCTGGTTGGCGCGGTCGGCGGCGACGAACAGCGCCGCCAGCCCGTCGTGAGCGTTCCCCTCCGCCCAGGTAGCGATACGGCGCGCGAGGTCGTGGTCAAGCGCCTGCTGGGCCAGCCCCTCCGAGGCGCGGGTCATCAGCACGTCCACCAGCATCTGGCGCTGGTACAGCGGGATGTGGACGGTAGTGGCGGTGTAGGTTGTCAGGCTCACCTCTTCCGGGTGGTCGCGGCCGACGGCCAGCCAGCTCACATTGCTCGGGAGACCAGCGAACAGATCGGTGAGCCCAGCGGCGTCTCGGGTGCCCGGCTCGCCGACGTGATCGACGGCGATGACGACGCCCGTGCGGGATTGCCCGAGCAGTCCGTGGAGCCGCTCGCACAGCTCATCGGTACTGATGCCGTGCTCAGGGACGGATTCCTCGGCGAGCGCGTCGAGCACGCCATGGTAAAAGGCAAACTCCGTCCTGGTCTCCCGGAGGTCGAGATAGACGAACCCGGGGAGCGTCGGCGAGGCTGCCCGGGTGCTGGTGTGGATGACGGAACGGGCCTCCGTCGAGAGGCGCTCGAGATGGGCGAACAGCGCGGAGACGATGGCGGACTTCCCGGCGCCAGCGGCGCCGTACACGTAGGCGTTCGGCGGGAGTCGTCCGTCGAACGCCGGGTCCAAGTGATCGAGCAACTGTTCGAAGACGGGGCCCCGATCGGAGGGGTCGTCGATGTGGGCGACCGGCGACAGCGACTCGTAGTCTTGGATGAGCCGGGGGCCGTCATCCCGACGCTGTCGTCGTTGTATCCTCGCGGCGATGTCCATGTACAATCGGGGGTTCGTTACCGCTGGTTTCCACCACGGCGTAAAAAGGCCCGTGGTTGATCGAACGACGACGGAGTTCGCCACAGACCCGTCGTGACCGGCGTCAGCCGCGATGAGGTGCGGGCGTCGCGGGCCCGTGGGATCCGAAGACCGGACACGGTGGGTAGGTCGGCGGTTAGACCGGGAGCGGCACCCACGCGGACGACGGGAACACGCCGACTATCGCCAGCACCGCGATGATGAACGTGTTGACGACGATGGCCGCCGCCGGCGGGTCGAAGTGGGTGTCGGAGTGAGCGTAGAAGGTCCGCTGGATCACCTCGCCTGCCAGCGCACCAGTCATGCCGAACAGCCCGCCGACCAGCACCGAGGGCAGGATCGCCATCGACCCGACGCCGCCCGCGAACGCGACGGCCGCCGTCGCGCCGGGCAGGGTCATGTGGTGGGTGACCGGAATCTGGTCGACGCCACAGTTGAGGAACACGAGCGAGGCGGCACTGATGCCGAACCCGAGGAAGACGCTCCCCGTCTGGACGGTAGTGTAGGCCGCCAGGATCCCGGTGACGAGGCCGATCATCATCACGTTGGGCCACTTGTACTGGTGGGGGAGCCAGGGCTCGACTGCGAAGCGTTCCTCTTCCGTGCCGCCGTCGGCGACGGCATCGCCGCGCTTGGGACTCTGGATCATCTCCTCGCGCTCGAACGGCCCCATGTCCAACAGACCGCCGCCGCGCGCGTCGCCGATTATCGGGTAGCTGTAGACGAGCCGATGGAACACCGCCGAGAGCACCACGCCCATCGCGATGGGGTCCCACGGGAGGCTCAGCAGGCCGCCGGAAATCTGTCGGACGAGCATCCCGAGGATGCCGAACAGCCCGCCGACCGCGAGCACATCGGGCTTCGTCCCGAGCGCGTGGGCGATGTTCTTGGCCTCGTGGTAGTCGAAGCCGGTATTCATGTAACCCTTGCGCGCGGCGTAGGCCGCGGCGGCAGCACCGCCCGCGAACGAGACGTGTGGACCGAACACCGGGCCGAAGGCGACGAACCCGGTGATACCGGTGCCGATCTCGGCATCGACGGCGCCCGAGAGATCGCTCGCGAGGGTGTTGACTGCCTCGCCGGCGATGACCATGAAGCCAGTGAAAATGAAGGCCGGGAGCGCCCCGAGCGCCGCGCCGAACGCGCCGCCCGCGAAGGCGGCGATCGCGAGCGCCAGCCAGTCCTGGATGCCCATTCCCAGGAGCTGGATTTGGAGTGAGACCAGCATTAGTCCTCCTCCCGGGCCCAGTCAAGCGACCGCTCGACGGCGTCATCCCACCGGCTGTACATCCGGTCGGCCGTCTCGGGGTCCATCTCCGGCTGGAACTCCCGATCGACCTGCCAGTTCGAGCGCAGCTCGTCAACGCTCTCCCAGTAGCCCACCGCCAGGCCGGCGGCATACGCCGACCCCAGGGCGGTCGTCTCGTCGACCTCCGGGCGGGCGATCTCCGTCCCGATGATATCCGACTGGAGCTGACAGAGGAAGTTGTTCTTCACCGCGCCGCCGTCAACTCGCAGCGTGGTCGTGTCCACGCCCGAATCCGCCTCCATCGCCTCCGCGATGTCGCGGGTCAGGTAGGCGATCGACTCCAGGGTCGCCCGGACGATGTGCTCCTTGCGGGTGCCGCGGGTCATCCCGACGATGGTACCCCGGGCGCGGCCGTCCCAGTGGGGCGCCCCC
>CAZLOO010000403.1:0-2621 GCA_964561055.1 uncultured Halobacteriales archaeon | reverse complement strand
TCGACCGCTCTGCCGGCGCGCGCGGCAGCCGGTCGGGCACCATCACCAGCTCCCCCTCGCTCTCCTCGCTTTCGACCCGCCGGACGCCGCCGTGCTCGTCCAGCGTGAACAGGTTGTGGTCCCGGGTCACCAGCACCTCGCGCCCGGACTCCAGCCGTACTCGGTAGATTCGCTTGGTCGAGTTGGTGATGTGGCCGGTCACCGGGTGAGTGCTCACCCGCAGAGTCCGGGGGTCGAACGAGACCGCGCGGGCGTCCAGCTCGTTCTCGACCACAGCGCCGATCTCGTGGAAGCCGAACCCCTCCTCGGGCGTCCACAGCAGCACCTCCTCGTCGTACGGCAGCGAGGCGTGCACCACGATTGCCAGACGGCCCAGCGACGAGCGCCCCTCGACGTGGGCGATGAGGTCGTCCGGGATGTCCACCCGCTCGATGGTCGTCCCGAGCACGAAATCGCCCGGATGGAGCACGTACTCCCCACCCTCCTCGATGGTGGTCTGGGCGACGTACTCGGATACCTCCCGCTCCTCGTCCGGGTGGATGCAGCCGATGTTGGCGTGCTGGAACTCTAGGAACTCCCGGCCGAGCCGCAGGTCGACGCTGGCGGGCTGGACCTGCAGGTCGGGGTCCTCCAGCGGCTCGACGACGAGGTCCCCCTCCTCGAGCCGCCGCAGGATATCCCCATCCGACAGTATCATGCCCATGTAGGTGACCGGCTGTAGCGTAAATCTCCCGGTCCGGGCGCCGCGACGACCGCGTGAGGCCTTTAGGGGCGGGTCGTCTCCCTTCCGCATGAAGCAGGCTATCGTCGCCCGCGCCGACATCGGAATGGGACAGGGGAAGCTCGCCGCACAGGTCGCCCACGCGTCGCTCTCGGCCTACGAGGACGCCGACGATAGGACACGCAAGGCCTGGAAGGGGGGCGGCCAGAAGAAGATCGTCCTCCAGGCGGACGGCGAGGACCAGCTGTTCCGGCTGGCCGACGCCGCCGAGCGCGAAGGGCTCCCCAACGCGATAATCCGGGACGCCGGCCACACCCAGCTGGAGTCAGGGACGGTGACTGCCCTGGCGGTCGGCCCTGGCGAGGGGGAGCGGATCGACAAGGTGACCGGAGACCTATCGCTGTTCTGACTACAGGTCCGGGAAGCCGCGGTGATACTGCACCGGCGGGTCAACCCGGTCACCTGCGTCCAGTTCGCTGGCGGCGTGCAGCGAGAAGTATGGGTCCCGGAGGTGCTCGCGTGCGAGGATGGCCAGATCCGCGCGGCCGTTGCTCACTATCTCGTCGGCGCCCTCTGGAGTGGTTATCTTCCCGACGGCGCCGACCGCGCAGTCCTCGTCCGCGAGCGCCTCGGTCACCCGCTCGGCGTACGGCACCTGGTAGTGGGGCCGTGCGTCGGGTACCTGCTGGTCGGGGCGGAGCCCGCCGGCGCTGACGTCTACGAGGTCCACCGTACCGGCTTCGGCGACCCGCTCGGCTAGCCGGGCGGTGTCCTCAACCGTCCAGGAGTCGCGGTCCGGCAGCCAGTCGGTCGCGGAGAGCCGCAGGAAGACGCTGTCTTCAAACGCCTCGCGGACGGCCGTACAGACCTCTCGGACGAGGCGGGTACGACCCTCGAAGTCGCCGCCGTACTCGTCTTCACGAGTGTTGGTGACTGGCGAGAGGAACTCGTGGAGCAGGTATCCGTGAGCACCGTGGACCTCGGCGACCTCGAAGCCCGCGTCAGAGGCCCGTCTGGCAGCGTCCCGGAACGCCTCGATGACGCGGTCGATTCCCTCGCGGTCCAATCGCTCGGTCGGGATCGTCTCCTCGGCCGGGTACGGCTCCGCGGTCGGCCCGACAGGCGTCCAGGCTCGGTCGTCCTCGATCGGCCCGCGGCCGTTACGGGGCGGCTCCCGCGAGGCCTTCCGGCCGGCGTGTGCGAGCTGAATCCCTGGGACTGCGCCGTGGTCGCTGACGAACGCCGCCGTGCGGGCGAGCGTCTGGCTGTGCTCGTCGCTCCAGACCCCGAGGTCGTGTGGCGTGATGCGCCCCGCCGGCGTGACGGCGGCCGCCTCACTCATTACCAGCCCCGCGCCCCCGACCGCCCGCGAGCCGAGGTGGACGTGGTGCCACTCCGTCGCGAGGCCGTCCGCCCCACAGCAGTACTGGCACATCGGCGACACCATTACCCGGTTGCGGAGCTCCGTGCCCCCCACGGACAGCGGCGTGAACAAATCCGGCATACCGGGCAGTCTCGCGCCGCCTCGAAAAGCCCGCCGGTCCCAGTCAAGGGGGCGGCGGGCGGTTCCGTGGGCTTTTCACCCGGCGGCCCCGTCGCCGTGGTATGACCCTCGACGCGAAACTGGACGCCGCCCGAGCGTCGCTGGCCGAGCGCGACGGCGCCTTAGTGGCGTTCTCCGGGGGGGTAGACTCCAGCCTGGTCGCCGCGCTGGCCCGCGACGCGCTCGGTGACCGGGCGGTCGCCTGCACCGCCCGCAGCGAGACGCTCCCGGCGGCAGAGCTGGACGACGCTCGCCGCGTGGCCGAGGAAATCGGCATCCGTCACGAAGAGGTCACGTTCTCCGAGCTCGACGACCCGGACTTCGTCCGCAACGACGGGGAGCGGTGCTACCACTGCC
>CAZLOO010000402.1:0-2628 GCA_964561055.1 uncultured Halobacteriales archaeon | reverse complement strand
TGAAGGCCCAGCCCGGCGACAAGCCGATCCAGCGGCTGGCGGCGATGAGCGGCGGGGAGAAGTCCTTGACGGCGCTGGCATTCATCTTTGCCATCCAGCGGCACAATCCAGCCCCGTTCTACGCGCTTGACGAGATCGACGCGTTCTTAGACGCCGCCAATGCCGATGCCGTCGGGGAGATGATCGATGAATTAGCCGGCGACGCCCAGTTTATCGTCGTCAGCCACCGGTCGGCGATGCTGGAGCGCGCCGAGCGGGCCGTCGGCGTGACGATGCGCGAGGATAACGTGTCGGCGGTCACCGGTATCGACCTCTCCGGGGAGAGGGACGGGAAGCAGGAGGTGCCCGCCGATGACTGACGGTGGTCGCGAGCCCCGCCCCGATGGCGGCGCCGCCGGCGCGGACGTGCCCGTGGACATCACAGGAGTGGACGCGCCGGACCCGGAGGCGGCGTTCGGCGGCGGCGAGCCCCCCGAAGAGGACGTTGACGAGGAAGACGGTGTAGAGCCGATCGAGCTGCTGGTCCGGCTGGCCGACCGGGGGGAGATCGACCCTTGGGACATCGACATCGTGGCAGTAACCGAGGAGTTCCTTTCGGCGCTAGACGAGGGCGACCTCCGCGCTGGCGGCCGGGCGCTGTTCTACGCGAGCGTCCTCCTGCGGATGAAAAGCGATGCCGTGATGGAGGACGACGAGGAGGAGCCCGAGCTTGAGCCTTGGGAGGAGGCCTGGAACGGCGCACCGCCCGAGGACGACGGCTGGGCCGGGCCAGACCCCTTCGAGAGCCTCGAAAAGGAGATGGAGCGACGCCTGGAGCGTAAACGGGCCCGTGGGATGCCACGGACGCTCGACGAACTCGTCCGCGAGCTCCGGGAGGCGGAACGTGACTCCTGGTGGAAAGAGTCCCGAGAGTACGATACCAGCGGCTCTCCCCGGGGATTCGACCGGGGCACCCAGACGCTGGACTACCGGGCGATGGACGACGTCCGAGAGGAGGGGGAACCGACCGAGCACGACGTTACGGCAACCACACACGGGGAGGAGATAGAGACCACCATCGCGGCCGTCTATGAGGCGCTGCGCGAGCAGTACGACCGCGGCCGAGCCGAGGTCCTGTTCTCGGAGGTGGACGGTGCGGGCGGCTCCCGGGTGACCTCGTATCTCGCGGTGCTGTTTCTCTCTCACCGCGGCCAGGTGGACCTCCAGCAAGATGAGCTGTTCGGCGACCTCTGGGTGCAGGACCCCGCCGTCGACGCCGGCCTAGAGGGTGGCGACGGTCCCGCTGTTGACGGGGAGTGACCCGTCACCGGCGAAACTGTTATGTTATAGCGTGGCATACCGGGTTAACAACTATGACAGATCGGATGAAAAAGCGGCTCAGAAATCGTAAGCAGGGGGACCCGGACGAGCTAGCTGTGGCGCTGTTCGGTCCGCGACGGCAGCGCTAATTCCCTGTTCCTGCCGGCGGCTACAGGTACTCCCCCAGCAGTAGCTCCACCCGCTCGCGGGTTCCCTCGGGTATCGCGTCGACGGGCGTGTTCACCGTTCCCTCCAGCGCTGAGCCGCAGTCACACTTCCGCTCCTCCGGGAGGCTACGGATAGCCGCCTCTAAGAGTTCTTTTATTGCTGTCTCATTGTGGGCGGCGTTCTCCAACACCTCCGACAGTCGGCCGTCCATCTCCCCTCTCCAGACGTCCCAGTCGGTGACTCCCGCGACTGTGGCGTAGCACAGCTCCGCCTCGCGGGCGAGTTTCGCTTCCGGCACGGCGGTCATCCCGATAATTTCCCATCCCTGAGCGCGGTACCACTCGCTCTCGGCGCGGGTAGAGAACTGCGGTCCCTCGATGCAGACGTAGGTACCGCCCCGGACGCAGTCGGCGTCGGTGGCGTCGGCGTGGTCGGCGAGGTGCTCGGAGACGTGCGGACAGTACGGCTCCGCGAACTCTTGATGGACGACGACGCCGTCGCCGAAGAACGTGTACGGACGGCTTCGGGTGCGGTCGAACGTCTGATCCGGGATGACGAGCGTTCGCGGGGGGAGCGATTCGTCGAGCGACCCCACTGCGTTCGAGGAGAGCAGGCGTTCACAGCCCAGTTGTTTCAACGCGTGGACGTTCGCACGGTAGGGGACCTCGGTAGGGCTGTACTGGTGGTCCCTGCCGTGTCGCGGGAGAAAGGCGACCTCCTGGCCGGCGAGTTCACCCACCGTGATCGGGGCGCTCGGGTCGCCGTAGGGGGTGGTGACCGACTCTTCCCGGACGCCCGACAGGTCGAGCGCCTCGTAGATGCCGCTACCGCCGATGAACCCGACTGGGGTTGATGCCATAGCGGCCCCACGCTCGCCGGCACCGAAAGCCCTGCCGTTCGCTCAGCGCTCACGGACGACGACGAACTCCGCGAGATCGCGGAGGTACTCCATCGCGTGCCCGCCGGTGCCCTCGGTCTCGACGGTGGCCAGCGCCTCCAGCGCGGCGTCGGCAGTCGCCCGGGCGCGGCTGTTGGCCTCCTCCGGGGTGAGGTCGGTCACCCGAACGATAGAGGGGCGTTCCATCGCGGCGTCGCGGCCAGCGGGCTTCCCGAGGTCATCGGCATCGGCGGTGGCGTCGAGGACATCGTCGCGAATCTGGA
>CAZLOO010000401.1:0-2637 GCA_964561055.1 uncultured Halobacteriales archaeon | reverse complement strand
CTGGCGTCCGGCGACGTCGTGCACTGCGAGCAGAACCACGTCGAGCGGTTCGACCTCGACCGGGCGGTCCGGGTCGAACTGGCCGCGGACCACGCGCTGGCGTGGTTCGCGGCCGACTGAGATGCGACGGCGAACCGCCCGCCTGGCGACGGCCGTGCTCGCCGCGACAGGCGGGCTCGTGGTATGGGTCATCGCGACCCAGCTCTTCCCGTACCACTCGCTGAACCACGACGAGGCCGTCTACCTCCAACAGGCCGCGATGCTGCTGGAGGGGCAGTTGATCCTCCGCCCCCCGGTCGAGGGGGTGTTCAGGCCCTGGTTCTTCGTGGAGTCGGGCGACCAGCTGTACCCTAAGTACGCCCCGGTCCCCGCCGCGATGTTCGCTGTCGGCCGGCTGTTCGGCGGGTACCGGATCGCTCTCGTCGGCATCGCGGCGACCAACCTCACGCTCGTGGTCGCCGTGGTCACGGAGGCCTTTGACCGGCGGACCGGGCTTCTCGCGGGGATGTTCGTACTCTGCTCGCCGCTGTTCCTTGTCGACTCCTCGGTGTTCCTGCCCTACGCGCCGACCACGCTGCTGAACCTCCTGTTCGCGTACTGCTATCTCCGCGCCGACCGCACCGGGGACCGTCGCCTTGCGGCCGTCGCGGGCGCGGCAGTCGGGCTGGCGTTCTTCGCGCGCCCGTACACCGCGGTGCTGTTCGCCGCGCCGTTCCTTGTCCACGCCGCGTGGACGGTAGCGAGCGACCCGGGTGAGGCGCCGCTCCGGCAAGGCGCGACGGCTGCGTTCGGTCTGGCCGGCGTCGGCCTCGCGCTGGCGTACAACGCTCATCTAACGGGGTCGCCGCTGGTGTTCCCCTACCAGGCATTCGCGCCACTGGACGGGCTGGGATTCGGGCAGCGGCGGATCCTCAACCACGACGTCCGTTACACCCCTGGGCTGGCGTTGCGTGCCAACCGGGAGGTCGTGGAGCTGTTCCTCACGAGGTGGATCGCCGGCGGCGTGCTCGGCGGGGCCCTGGCGGCACTCGGCCTCGCGTACGCCGCCCGTCACCGCCTTACCCCCCGCACGGCGACGCTGGCCGGCCTGTTCGTCTCGGTGGTCGCCGGCAACCTCTTTTTCTGGGGCAACTACAATGTTCTCGGCGACATCGACCGCGCCGGCGATGGCCTCGTCGCGGCGCTGGGGCCGTACTACCACTTTGACCTGCTGCTCCCGACTGCGGCGTTCGCGGCGACCGGCGCGCTGTGGGGGGGCCGTGCCGCCCGCCGGCTCCTCGAACGACGCTTGGACGGACAGCGAGCGACGGCCGCGCTGGTCGCCGTGCTGCTGGTCACCGGGGGGGCGCTCGGCGCGGTCACCGTCGCGAATATCGATAGCGGGGTCGAGCAGAACGCGGTCGCGACGGGGACCTACGAGGACGCCTACGAGCCCTTCGAGGGCGGAGCGCCGCCGAACTCCGTTGTGTTGCTGCCGGACCCGTACGGCGACTGGCTCAACCACCCGTTCCAGCAGCTCAGGAACGACCCGGGGTTCGACGGCCGGGCCGTCTACGCGCTCGATGACCGGCCCTTCGCCACGGCGGACGCCTTCCCGAACCGGACCCTCTACCGGTACGGCTACCGGGGTCCCTGGGCGCCGCACGCCGGCTCTCCGGACGCCGCACGGCTCCAGCGGGTCCGCGACGTCTCGGGCCCCCGCGTCCGCCTCGATTCGACGATCGGGATTCCCGAGGGCGCGGTCGGCGTCACGGTGCGTGTGGAGGCCGGCGGGGACGAGGCGTACTACGTCGCTCCGGAGCGCCCCGAGCGCCTCGACCTGGCTCTCACGGTGTTCGACGGACGCCTGCGGATGGGAGGTGACGTCCGCCCGGTGGGGAACACGACCTTGGCCGTCGGCGGTCGCGAGACGGTGCGGCTGACCGTGTTCGTCGACTATGGCGCCGGGGGCGGCTTCTCCTATCGGTTCGACCTCCCCGTCGAGGTGGCCGACGACCGGGTCCGTGTGCTGTCGCCGCGGGTCGAGCGCTGCCGGAACGCCCGCGCCTGCGGCGGGGCGGCGACCCACGTGCCCGCCTCGGCTCCCGAGGGCGTGCTGGTCCGGACCGAGCTGGTGGCGCTCGAACCCAATCCATAAGTTTAGGTCGGCCTAATCCATCTCAGCATGAGACTGACCAGGCGCGACGCGCTCGCTGCGCTGGCAGCTGCCGGCGCCACCGCCGGGGGCGCGGCGCTGCTGGCCGCCGACGCCGGGGATCCGGAGGGAGGCGGTAGCGGGGACAGATCCCAGCCCCTCGGCGAGGCAGAGTTCGCGACGCTGGTCGGCGCCGCCGAGGTGCTCTATCCCTCGAAGCTTGAGGGGGTCGAGACGTTCGTCACCCGGTACCTCCGTGGACGGGCGGAGGACCGACCGGACCACGCCCGGGGGATAGCGGGCGCGGCCAGCTACCTCGAGGAGTACGCCCAGGCGTGGTACGAGGAGGAATTCAGGGAACTGGAACCGGCGACCCGAGGCGAGGTGCTCCGGCGGATGGGCGCGGACACCGCCGACCCCGACCCGGCGGGGTCGGACGTCGAGCGGGTCAGGTACTACGTCGTCAACGAACTGCTGTTCGCGCTGTACACGACGCCGACGGG
>CAZLOO010000400.1:0-2641 GCA_964561055.1 uncultured Halobacteriales archaeon | reverse complement strand
GCGATATCGTCGGGTACGTGAGCATCCCGCCGGCGGGCGTCTATGACCGGACACCGACGGAAATCCTGGAAACGGCGGGCGTCTGGACCGTCGCTGGTGTGCAGGCGATGGTCCGGGGAGTGTGTCCGCGGTGCTCTGCCACGATTGATTGCTCGGCACGCGTGTGTGAGAACCACGACACTGCGGACGATTTTTGTAACCGGTGCAACCACCAGTTCGGGGTGAGTGTTGACGTGCGTTGCACGAACTGTCCGTTCAAAACCATATCGCCGTACCCGACCCACGCCCTCGGAATCATCGAGCTGTTAGCGTTCATGACCGACCACGGTATCGATCCGTTCGCATCCAATGCGTTCCACCTCAGAGCATGTGAGGAGGAGATCCTCTCAATAAACCCGCTAGAGGTCTCTTATAGGTTCACTGCCGGCGGCGAGACGCTCACATTGACTGTGAACGCCGATCTTTCGGTCGTTGATACGACGAGAGAGGAAGTACACGAGGCCGACTGATGGGTAACATCCTCTCTATTCAGGAGTCGGATTCTGACAGAACTCAGCAGGCCCCCGGTGGTTTCCCTAATTGCTACTAGCAGTTCTCCGGTTTTGAGCTTCACACCTGAACAGGGACTTTGCGGGAAGCGGCGTTCCAAACTCAGAAACTACTAGTAGACGCACGGATGGTAAGAATCGGCAGACAACAATCCGAATTGGTGACGTACTTGCAATTCCCTAATGATGAGGTCACCGAAGCGGAACCGACGTCCCGGTCGGCGAATGATTTCAGGAGAGATCGGTCCCGCAGTTCGGACAGAAACTTTCACCACCGTCGAGAAGGTGGAGACATTCGATACAGATTCGATTGCTTGGAGCGCTGGCGATGTCTTCCAGAAAGTCCATGGCGGTCTGTGACTCGGCCCCTGGTTGGTACCCGTCCGCATAGCCCGGAAGCGTCGAAGCCCACTGAACGGTCCCCTCCTCATCGACGACAGCGACGTTTCCGGCGATATCGAGTTTGCCGTACCGTTTGAAGCCCTCCGACGGCGTCGGCTCGATCGACTGGTTCAGCGCCCGATTCCGTTTGAGATCCCGTTCATAAACTGCCTCTGGTGTCGAGTAGCGCACCTCACCAGGGAAGCCCGTAATCGGTCCATGTTGTTCATCGATCCGGTTGATCTCGATAGTGATACCGTGGTCATCGTGGAGCGTTCCCAACAACCGTAGCGTGTGGTCGTGCCATTCTCGGATGTCGGCGTCCGCGTAGTATCGCAGCTTCATTGGTGGACCCACGCCCCGAGACCGATTAAGGAGCGTCGATATCGAACGTCTTCCAGCTCTGGTCCCCCACGACTTTGACTGTCGCGGCCGATGCACCAGATATGCCGTTCACCGGCTCGTGGCACACCTTGCTGGAGGAACTCGGCAATCTCCCGGATGACGCAACCCTCGTCACGCCGTTGTCACACAACCAGTTTCGCATCAGTGACGTTCAGGAGCAACGGGTTGTCATCGAGTTTCTGGACCGTGACATCGATGGGACGCGCCCGCTCCAACGGGACCAGTTCGAGACGCTGTACCGGCGGATCACCGACGCCCCGGACGGCTTCGACCTTGACCGGCTCCCGCCCGACGCCGACCCGTATCCAGCCGTGCTGTCGCTACACCCACGGTTCGAAATCGACGACGACCAAGGAGTAATCGTCGAGACGGACGCCCCGACGACTAGCCAGCTACTCGATACTGAGGACGACGCTGCGACGGCCGATGCGGCCCGTACCGAGCCCGATCTGGATGTCTATGCTGACGCGCTCCTGCTCGTTGACGCCCTCGAACGCCACGAAGTCGAGACCCTGGCGGAGATCGACACGGACGCATTGGTGAATCTCTATACCTTGCTCTCGGACGTCCAACGCAACGCAGACGACCTCCGTCAGGCGGTTGCCGACGTGTTACTCGACCGGTTCCATCACGACCAGCCGATGGCCGGCCCGTTCGGGGCCGTTCAGCGAACCACCCGCAGGAACCGCTCGCTGAAAGACGATGAGGAGGTCCTGGAGACGCTCGAAAACGCCGGTATCGATCCGGGGCGGGTGATGGGCGTGGACCGCGAGAAGGTAGACGATGCGCTGGCCGTCTCCGAACTCTCCGAAGGCGACGTCTACGAGATTGAGGAGTCCGAGTACGTCCGGAAGGCCGAGGTGGACGAGCAGCGCAAGGAAACACGCCTCCAGGGGCTCAAAGACCAGCTTGCCGCCGCCGACGGTGAGGCGGTCGAGGAACTTCGAAACGAGATCGAAGAACTAGAAAGCCGCATTGAGGAACTGACCGAGTTCAAATCTGGTGCATCGTTCCACACGCGGGCTGGTGGTGAACCATGACCGAACGCGACGAGGAGCGAGACGAACGCATCGAGATGGAGATCATCGTTGATGCTTACACCGCCGACGAGCAGGCGATGGGGTGGCACATCTATCTGGAGGAGACGATGGAGTTCCCCTTCGACGCACGCTGTATCGAAGAGCAGGAGGTCTCACCGCTGGAGAAAGGGGAGACGGTTCGTGTGGTCGGCAAACCGTCAGCGGAGCCGTCGCTCCGCCAGCAGTTCGTGACTATCCAGTGGATGGACCGGGAGTTCGGTGTCCCAC
>CAZLOO010000399.1:0-2655 GCA_964561055.1 uncultured Halobacteriales archaeon | reverse complement strand
TACTGAAACCTATCAACGATTGAGAGTTTCAACAAGGTCGTATTGAGGTGATTCGTGTCGCGTCGCGGGGTGGTTGAGCCGGAGCGTCTGGCGGCACTGGGCTGGCGTGTCGCCGGAGGGGGCTGAGAAGCGAGACACGCGGGGACGTTCTCGTCGAGCCCGAGAGACGGCCGACGAGGCCGGTCCCCGTGCTCAGGGGAGCCGGCGTCGAAGGACAAAATCATAGCGCGAGTCGGCCATCCACTCATCGACGGACTCGCGGGAGACAGTCCCAGAAGAGTAGACTCGCTCGTCATCGAAGGCGATCACGTGCCTCGGCCACGGGTACGGGAGGTTCCAGCAGAACCCGAGCCCGACGCCGGAACGGCCCTGTGCGACCGCCCACGAGACCGCGACGAGGGCGTAATCCTCACAGTCTCCCTTCCCCTCGCGGAGGGTTTCGCGCGGAGGCTGTGCAAAATCCCGGTATCCGTTCCACGGGTCTTGGGTCCACTCGTAGTCCTCCTGGGACCACTCGACCAGGTCGAACGTCTCCCAGCGGATGCTTCGGTCCACGTATCGATGCGGTATGAGGAACGTGAGCGGGGTCCACCGTCGGAGGCGTATCCCCGCAGAATCATCAGTTGCCATGGGCTCTGGACTGTGGTGTCAGGGGGTAACTGTGACGTCGATGAAATCTCCTCGTGCACGCTGGACGGACGATTGGGTCGTGGCGACGCCCGGTGACCACACGCTCGACATCGGAAGATCCCTCTCGACCGCATCGGCCGACCGTGTGTTCCTGGCGGCTCGCGGATATGTGGACTGATGACCCAGCCACGGTCGTGTCCATGGGGGAAGCCCTCGTGCTGGCCGAACGCACGGCTGTGCGAGGGCTGCCGAGCACTATATTTCCCCTGTGAGAGACGACGCCGTCAGCGGAACCTGCTTGTCGATCCTCTGGACTCGGCGGGGATACTCTAGTTGGCTGGGGCGTGCGCACGACGACGCACGACCGGCACCACCTGTTGGACTGTTTCTGCGACCCCCGGTGTCCCATATCATCAGCCTCCGGATTGGTATGGCATCGCGACGCCAGCGGTGTTGGGAGAGTCGTATCCGTTCGACTGTATGCCCGTCTGAAGGCCGGTAGGTCCTCTTCCGGTCATTAGAGAGCCTGGGGAACGTCCGACATGACCACGGTCAATCCAGCCGGTCGGGTGGTCGATCACTCCTCGGTCAGATATGGTTTCAAGTCCTTGTCTGATTCCAGGTCGGCCAACAGTTCCTTCTCTGATTCGTCCAACTCGTCTTGAGACCGGAGGCTGCGTGCTCGCTCGAGCCGCTGGAAGTTATTATACGCTTCCAGCGTGTCCCGGAGGAAGAACATCCCCGTCTGACTGCTCTGTCCCTTGCCCTGTAGCTCCGCGATGAGTTTGGCAGCCTTCTGGGTGATTTCTTGTTGCCGGTCCGCCAGTCGCTCGCGTAGCACCTCGATCACCGCGTAGCTGGTATCGTACTCGCTGCCGTCCGAGCGGACGATTCGGAGGTCGTTCTGCAGTTCACAGCCCTCGCCGATCGGCTCGTGCGAGCAGACGATCAAGCCCGGCTGGAGCAGTTTCCGGGCGACATCCGGGTCAGCGACTTCGAGCGTGATCCGGTCGTCCAGAATCCGGTCGTGGTCGTCGATGTTATCGACCAGATCTACCACCGGTTCGACTGCGAAGCTAACGGCACCGGCGTAGGGTGCAAGTTGGGGGAAGATACCGGCGGCCTTCTTCGCCAGTTGTTTGGCCGACTCGACGATGCTCTTGTCGATGCTGTCCACGTCGTACACTTGGAGCCGGAGGGTCAGACGCTCGCCGGTGAAATCCCGGGTCGTGAAGACGATATCGTCAAAGAAGTCGTCGTGCCACCCCGACTCTAGATCGTTTTCCATGAGGTGGAGCCGCTCGACGGGCGGCTCGTCGCCGATCTGGAACTTGCTCACGACGACGAGATCGTTGCCCCCTCGCAGGAACATCTCCCGCTCTTTCGTGGTCATAACTCCACGGAGCCGGACGGTCATCGGCTGAGCACTGCTGAAAACTTCTCGATTGGAGACCTTCTGGGTCGGTTCCCGCAGTTTACCGGGATTGAGTCCTGTGGCTCGCCACATGACAACACGTCTTACACTCTCCCATTAATATTTTCTTGAAGTTTATTGGTATTTTACTCTCGGCGCACAGGCAATGAACACGATTAGGGGCAGAAGACGGTCATAGTCTTGCCTGGTAATTTTCTTCAAGCGACATTCGCCGTGTGCTCACAAGACTCATACTTAATATTTTCCTTAATTCTATGAACAGGAACGGGAACACTAGGAGGAAATCGCTCGCCAGCCTCGCTTGAGTCCGTTCATGGGGGCCGATTGCCTACCGATCCTGGAATAAGTGGGCGGCGGCCCGGATATTCGACGACTGTCTGACGGGGGTGACGACATCCCAGCCCTTTACCGGTGGCAAACGGCTGTCAGAACTGCTCGCGATTGCCGAGAACGTACCCTAAGAGGACTATGAACACAGGTCGCATCTTGAGCAACAACACGTCGACTCCAGACATATCCGAACCGTCAGGCAGGAGCTAGTTGAAAGTTGACTGTGAGACGACGGTCAGTAGTGGATATCGGGGGGACAG
>CAZLOO010000398.1:0-2662 GCA_964561055.1 uncultured Halobacteriales archaeon | reverse complement strand
GACGGTGACGAGGGCAGAAACTAGCGGGGGTCAGCCGCTGGCTGCTCGCGGGCGGCCCAGCCGCGCACGTACGGCTTGGACGGCGCCAGGGAGGGTAGCGGGGCCGCTGCCGGTCACCAGCAGCGCGGAGGTGAGCCCGAACAGCGAGATATGTGCCAACACCGGGTCGTCGGGCAGCCCCAAGAGGGTGAGGGTGAATAGCCCGAACGCCAGCCCGGCGACCGCGCGGGTGGCGATGCCCGACAGCAACAACAGGCCGACGGCCACCTCGGCGACGCCGGCGCCGAACACCCACAGTTCCGCGGAGACAGGGACGATGTTGGTGAGGGCGTACTTTTCGACGACCGCCAGTCCCACGCCGGGAGCCATCAGCTTCTCCACGAAGCCGAGGTAGATGAACGTGAATCCGAGCGCTCCTCGCAGGACGACCGGCAGGCGGTCGGGGGTACCGCCGAACCGCCGGACGACGTCCTCACCGGCGCGATGGAGCGGGGCAAACCGGGCGAGGATTGTGCCGTCGGTGACGGCGATTCGGCGGAACATCCCGTCGGCGCTGGGCTGGCCGGCGCCCATGATGAGGATGCCGAGGAACCCGCCGACGTACTCGAAGGCCAGCAACATCTCCGGGGTGCCCGCCAGCGCGGAGAGATACACCACCAGTCCCACGGCCGCGACAACCCGGACGGCCAGCCCGAACAGCAGCAGGAAGCCAAGTGCCACCTGCACCAGCCGCGCCTCGATGGGGACGGCTGGACTGATGAGGTAGCCGGCGAAGCCCGCACCTACCAGGGGCAGCCCGAGGCTGAGCCGCAGCATCCACGGCAGGTACGGCCGGTAGGATGCCAGCGTCCGTCGGGCGACCCGGATATCGGGAATACGGTTAACATACGGCACCGCGACGAGCGCGATCAGCCCAAGCGCACCGCCCGCGGCGACCGCGGCGACGCTCCCCGGGTCGGTGAGTACCGCGCGGAACAGCTCCGCTGGGGCGACCGACGACCAGTCCTCGACGACGTAACGAACGTGGAGGAGAACGCCGAGTAAAGGGGTGACCTGCATCCGTACCGCCGCTACGCTAAGCGGGGATTTGAGGGGTTCGATACCGTCATCGCTTGAGATCAGCTCCGGCCCCCGGCTCTGGTTGTGACTGTGGCTCCGACCCCGCGCTCGACTAGCCGGGGAACTCGTGGTAGCTCATCCCGTCGGCGCCGCGCTCGCTGCGCTCGCGCTCAAGGAACGCGTACACCGCCCCGTGAGGGGCGCCGTCGAGGATCATCTCAGCGGCTTTCCGGACGGAACGCACCGCTTCCGGAGGGCCGATAGCGCCCAGCGTCGAGCCGTAGATGACGATGCTGGCGCCGGTGAGCTCTTCCATCAGCTCTCGGGTGCGGCCGTTCTCGCCGATGAGCCGGCCCTTCTGCCGGCGGAGGTCGTTACGGTTGCGGGTGGCGGCCTCGAGGTCGACTGTCTCGAATAGCATCATCTCGTCTTCAAGCAGTTCCAGCGCCTCCTCGGGGGCGAACCCCCGACCGATGGCTCGTACTATTTCCGGGCCGCGCATCCCCCGTACCGGGTCTCCGACCGTCTCAACGGCGACTGCCCCCGTCTCGGAGTCGATGTCCAGCCGGACCTCAGCGCGGGACTCGATTTCGCGCATCGTCGCGCCGCCCTCCCCGATGAGGACGCCGACGCGGTCCTGCGGAATCGTCACATGCTGCATACCACCTTTTGTGCGGGTGCGGGTTTCAACTCTTCGGGGTCGACCCCGGAGGGGGCGCTTTAAGCCGCCACCGCTCCAACTCCCGTCGATGTCCAGCAACCGGAAGGGCGATCGTCGCGAGCGCGAGTTGGTGAACCTGCTCGACGACTACGGGTTCGCCGTCATGCGCGCGCCCGCGAGCGGCAGTGCCACCGACCGGGAGCTACCGGACGTGCTCGCCGGCGACGGCGACCGTTTTTACGCCATCGAGGCAAAGTCCTCCGCCGGCGACCCGATTTATCTCACCGGTGAGGAGGTGGAGGCGCTGGTGTACTTCGCGCGTAACTTCGGCGCAAAACCCCGTATTGGCGTCCGGTTCGACCGTGAGGACTGGTTCTTCTTCCATCCGGCGGACCTGTACACCACCGACGCCGGCAGCTACCGGGTGAAAAGGGAGACGGCACTCGCTGAAGGCGCCGATATCGACGAACTCGCCGGCATCTCCGAGCGCACGGACCTCAACGAGTTCGACGAATAGACGATGATGGCGCTGTATCCCCGCCCTACTGCGCTACTCGGGCTTCGCCCTGTGTTGCTCGTTGAGGACGGGGGCTTAGCGCCTGCATACAACTAACGCCGGCCGTCGGCGTCGGCCGGCCCCAAGCGTGAGTGAGGGAACGCGTATCGGCGGAGCTCCTCAAACGGCGTGTCGGGCGGACCCGAGAACGGGTAGACACAGTAGACGACGGGGTCGTCCGCCGGATAGCCGTCGTTGGTCGGATGGTCGGCGACAGTGTGGCCGCCGGCATCGGCCAGCGGCACGTCCTTGGCAGGGGTGCCGGACTGCTCGACGACCACCAACAGGTCGCCCGTCTCGCGGTCCCGGGCGGTCGTTCCCGGGGGGTAGCGGCAGTCGGCGCACAGCGGCGGTTGCTCGGGCCGGCAGAACGCGTCCCGGCCACA
>CAZLOO010000397.1:0-2663 GCA_964561055.1 uncultured Halobacteriales archaeon | reverse complement strand
CCTGCGGGTTCGTCAACATCGCGGGGAAGGCGTTCTCGAAGTCCCGCAACCGGGCAGTATGGGCCGAGGAGCTCATAGAGTCGCCGGTCCACGTTGACAGCTACCGCTACTTTACAGTCACCGGCAGCGGCTTCGAGAGCGACGTGGACTTCTCCTGGGGTGGGCTCGCTGAGCGGGTGAACGGAGAGTTGGTCGGCGCCATCGGGAACTTCATCTACCGCTCGTTGTTGTTCGCCCACCGCGAGTACGGCGGCACGCCTGACGTCGAGCCGAGTGAGGAGACCGTCACGGAGATACAGGACGCACTCGAGAGCTTCCGCGGTGCGGTCAACGACTACAGGATACGGGGCCTCGGTAGCGGCCTGCTGGAGCTGGCACGGTACGGCAACGAGTACATCCAGCGTGCCGAACCCTGGAACCTCACCGACGAGGACCCGGAGCGGGCTGCCCGCGTGATTCGGGACTGCGTTCAGTTGTCGAAGGCGCTGGCTGTGCTGATGGAGCCGACGATGCCCGGGAAAGCCGCCGAACTGTGGGACCAGCTCGGCGAGGACGGGAGCGTCCACGACGCTCCCCTCGAGGCGGCCTTGGAGGCACCCCCCGCGTCTTTCGACGCCCCCGAGGAGCTGTTCGACCGTCTGGAGGATGAGACGGTCGCCGAGCTAGAGGCTGCTCTTGAGGAGCGGGTAGAGCCATCCGAGGAGGCCGAAGACGAAGATGAAGACGAGAACGAGGAAGAGGACGATGGTGGCGACACGGGAGAGCCCGCCCCGGATCTGGAGCCGGTGCTCGAGGAGCGAGTGCCGTTCGAAGCGTTCCAGGAGATGGATCTCCGTGTCGGACGCATCAGGAGTGCCGAGCCCATCGAGGGAGCGAACGAACTGCTCCGCCTGGAGGTGGATATCGGCGTCGAGACCCGACAGGTGGTCGCCGGCCTGCGACAGCTCCACGACGTGGATACCCTGCCCGGCACGCGGGTCGTGCTGGTCGCGAACCTAGAGAAAAGCGAGATATTCGGTGTCGAGTCGAACGGGATGGTGTTGGCCGCCGGCGAGCAGGCGGACCTGCTCACCACTCACGACGACGCGCCCCTCGGGACCCGAGTCCGCTGAGGGGAACACGCCCTGCCCCCGGCTCGTAACGACCGTCAACGCCTTGAGCCAGGATGAGCTACTATGGGTATGAGCGGCGACCGTGCTGACGCCCCGGACTCGGCGGCTGGCGACGGGGAGGAGCAGTGGGACATCAGCCTCGACGACCTTCGGGAGCGTGAGGAGGCCGATGAGCTGGCCGAACTGCGGGAAGCCGACCCCGAGCCCGGCAGGCCGACGGTTGAGAGCGTCGCGTTCGTCCTGCTGGGCGTGGCGGTGTGCGTGCTGTTGCTGTACGTGGGATTCCTCTGACCGTCCCCGAAGGGTTAACACCCGCTGGTGGCCTACGTCTCATATGGTCCACGCCGTCATCGCACAGCTTGACGTCCTCGGGCTCTCCGTGCCGGTGCTGCTATTGTTGGCCGGTGGCGGGCTCATCGTCGCGGAGGCGCTTGCCCCGGGCGCGCACTTCATCGTTGCCGGCATCTCCCTGCTGGTCGCGGGGCTGGTGGGGCTGGTGGTGGGCCCGGTGCTGGGGCCGACGCTCACCATCTTCGCGATGGTGGCGACCGTCCTGGTGGCGGGGGCGGCGACACTCTACGGCTACCGGGAGTTCGATCTTTATGGGGGGAGTGGCACCGGTCAGACCAGCGATTCCGAGGCCTTGCGCGGGAAGACCGGCCGGGTGACTGAACGGGTCACCCGGAACGGCGGCGAGGTGAAGCTGGACGACGGCGGGTTTAATCCCCTCTACCGGGCGCGCTCGATGGACGGGGAGATTGCCGAAGGCGAGGAGGTGATGGTTATTGACCCCGGCGGAGGGAACGTCATCACCGTGGAGGCACTGTCGGCGTTAGAGGACGACATTGACCGCGAGCTAGAGCGGGACCGTACGGAGGGCGACCCGGAGGGCGACCCGGAGACTGCCTGAGGACAACTTAGAGACGCCGGTACCCGGTCGGTGGGAAGGCTTTTGACCCCGATTCCCATAGGTAATGTTATGAGCGCCCTCCTGCTGCAAATTGGGGGCATCGTCACGTCGCTGGTGGCGGTGCTGCTGCTGGTCATCGCCATCGCGGCGGTGTTTAAGTCCGTCGTTATCGTCCAGGCGTACGAGAAAAAGGCGCTGACGGTGTTCGGCGAGTACCGGAAGCTCCTGGAGCCGGGAATCAGCTTCGTCCCGCCGTTCGTCTCGAACACCCACTCGTTCGATATGCGGACCCAGACCCTGGACGTTCCCCGCCAGGAGGCGATCACCCGTGATAACTCGCCAGTAACGGCGGACGCGGTCGTCTATATCAAGGTGATGGACGCTAAGAAGGCGTTCCTGGAGGTCGAGGACTACCAGCGCGCGGTCTCGAACCTCGCACAGACTACCCTCCGGGCGGTGCTTGGTGACATGGAGCTGGACGACACGCTGAACAAGCGCGGGGAGATCAACGCTCGAATCCGAAAAGAGCTGGACGAGCCCACCGACGAGTGGGGTGTCCGCGTCGAGAGCGTCGAGGTGCGGGAGGTCAACCCCTCGAAGGACGTCCAGCAGGCGATGGAGCAGCAGACCTCCGCCGAGCG
>CAZLOO010000396.1:339-2674 GCA_964561055.1 uncultured Halobacteriales archaeon | reverse complement strand
GTCGGTCCAGCGCGTCTCGTCGGTTCGCGTTTCGGTTCGGCTGCCGGGTCGGGGTCGTGTGGACGTCGTCGTGCTCATTTCGGTGTGGGTGGGGATGAGAGATGATCGGGCGCTGTACGCGGACTGGGAGGTGGATCAGCGGCGGCGTACGCGTACAGCGAGCATCCTTGCTCGGTCCAATGGCCGTATCCTTAATGAATGTTCGTGTTCCTGCATGGTTGTTCATGGTATACCGTGACACGCAGCGGCGTCACACCGGGCCGTACAGCAGCAGGCCGACCGCGGTAGCGATGAAGCCGATTTTCAATACGGTGTTCACGACGACCACCTTCGACCCGAACTCAGCCCCCCAGATCCCGTACTGGAACGGAATGGAGCGTTTGAACGTCGAGACGGCAAAGGAGATGATCCCGCCGACGAGCATCGTCGCCACCGCGCCCTCGGGCGTGAACGTCTCCGCCGGAAGCGAGGCAAGGAACAGCGCGCCGTTTGTCGTATCCAGCGTGAACACGGCGATGACCGGCACCGCTGCCCCCGGCAGTCCGAGTACCGAGGCAAGCGGGTCGGCCACGCTCGTCGCCTGCGACACGTCGACGTTCGCCGTGATGACGGCGACAACGATGTAAATGCCGGCGAGGCGCGGGAGGATCGCCCGCGTCTTCTCGTAGCCGTTCCTGACGGCGTACTCGAGTTTCCCACGGGGGCTCGCGGGGTAGTCGCGCCCCACGTCCTCCGGTGGTGTGGTCGCCGTCCCGCCGTCGGGTTCGACCGGCGTGGTCGCCGCCGCATCCGTCCCCGACGGCAGCAGCAGTGCCCCGGCCAGCACGCCCGTGAGGGTGATGGCCAGCGCGATTGCGGCCCGCGAGCCGACGTACAGAAGCCCGACTTCGAGCCCGAGGATCGGGATCAGTACGGGCGCGTAGAACGTGAATATGTGCTGGACAAAGCCAAAGAACGTGTTGATCGTCACGGCCACGAGCGTTGCGCGGTCGGAGAGCCGACCGGCGTCGCGGTAGTCGGCTAGCATGCCGTAGCCGGCGGTGGTTGACGCGGCCGTCGTAACGATGGCCGTTCCCACCTCGTCAGGGAGGTTCGCGGGGCGGGTGAGATACTTCGAGACGCGGGCGATCCGCTCAACGAGGCCGAACGCGACCAGCAGGTTCGCGAGGCTCACGCCAAGCGCGATAAACGCCGCTACCTTGGCGACGCGCCACGCGACCGTCGGCAGGACGCTCCACACCTCCCACATGTGGTCGAGTTGGAGATGGGCCCACTAAGCTGTATTCACTCCTCGGGACCGAACGTCTTTCCTTGTCGCGTAGCGGTCTGGTTGTGAAGGCGGATGCCGAGGGCGAGTGGCGCGGCGAGCAGTCCACCGACGAGCCCGGCCGCGCCGAGGCCCTGCCAGCTCAGCGTCTCTCGCGGCCCATCGCCGACGATCACGACCCCGCGCATGCCTTCGTTACCGTACTTCGTACACTCGTATTTCGAGAGCCCGTCGCCGCCGAACTCGACGGCGTAGGCGTATCCCTCGCTGGCGACCCGTTCGGATTCGTAGCCCAAGTCGGGGTCGACGACGTCGTACTGGCGGCCGCCGACCCACTCCCAGCGGACGGTCGTGCCGGGCGAGACGTGGACGGCGGCGGGCTCGAACGCCAGTTCGCCACCGTTGCCCTCCGCACCGACCTTGACGACCACCTCGTCCTGTCCGGTCCGGTCGACGACGCCGTCGTAGTTATCCGTCTCGGCGAGCCAGCCGTCGAACGATCGCCGGTCGGGCTCGTCGGACTCGCCGTCCGCCGCCGGTGTCGCGGTGCCGTCGCCGGGCAGCGTGACGGTCGTGTCTCCGACGATGACGACCCCTTTCATGCCCATGGTCTTGTGGGGCTGACAGTAGTAGCGGTACGCCCCGGTCGACTCGAACGTGTGGCTGAATGTCGTGCCCTGGCTCCCGTCCAGCTCCGACTCGAAGCCGCCGTCCGCGGCGACGACGTTGTGGCTGCCGCCGCGGCCCGTCCACTCCCACGTGACCGTGGTGCCGGGGTCAACGCGGACTACCGGCGGCCCGAAGCCGAAGCCGCCGCCGTTCCCGTCGGCTCCGACCGTGACGGTCACCTCGCTGGTGCCTGTCCGGTCGGCCACGGTGCCAGCACTGTCGGTATCTGCGAGCCACTCCCTGAGGTCCACGCCCCCGGCGACGACGCCGCGTGACGAGAGCGTCGCTCCCGCACCGGCGGCCGCCATCGCCGTAACGAAGTCGCGTCGCGTCGGCATGGTTACACCTCGTAACCGGCGTACTCCATCAGCTGGCTGAATATCTCCGTGTCCATCGCCT
>CAZLOO010000396.1:0-329 GCA_964561055.1 uncultured Halobacteriales archaeon | reverse complement strand
GTCCCGGTACACGATGCCGGTGAGCATCCCCCCCGGGTAGCTCGCGCCGTTGCGGACGTGGTCGACCTTGTGACAGTGCATGAGGTAGATGCCGGGGTCGGCATCGGCGTCGAACTCGACGGTGTACCGTTCGGCCGGCCCGATGCTCTGCGTGTCACGCTCGTACTGCACCGGATCGGGGATCGGTGAGCCGTCGCGTTCGACCACTCGGAAGCGGTGGTTGTGGGTGTGCAACGGGTGGGACATGAAGCCCGCATTGGTCCAGTGGAGCCGAACCGTGTCGCCCCGCTCGACGATAATCGGGCTCCCGTCCTTGGGGTGGAGCGTCC
>CAZLOO010000395.1:0-2674 GCA_964561055.1 uncultured Halobacteriales archaeon | reverse complement strand
CTCGAACGTCTCAGGGTCGAGCACCTGCACCGCGTGCTCGTCCTCGACGGCGACAAGCGTCGTCTCGCGGGCGTCCTCGAGTTCGCCAAGCCGGACGGCTTCCGGCGTGGTGCCGTCGTCGCTGTCGGCTTCGTAGCACTCCCCGGTCGCCAGGGATACCCCCTTCAGGTTGCCCCGGACGCTGCGAACCAGCACCGGGTCGCCCCCTGCCGGCTTGATGACCGTCCCCGCCGGGTACGGCGGCAGCCGGACGGCATAGGTGACCCGGTACACCTCGTTGCCGTCGCCGTCCTCGGTGACTAACGTGCGTGAGTCGGTCACCCGGCCGCCGAGCTGGCGCTGAATCCGGTTGGCGACTGCACGGCCCATCTGGGTGGTCGAGAGCTTCACGTCCACCCCGCCCTGGGTCTCGTTGATGTCGCTGACGAAGGCGTTGCGGTCCCCCTTGCGCTCACGGTCGGCGATGTACTCGTTGGCGATGTCGATCGCCCGGTTCAGCTCCGCATCCGTGGGGTTCCGCCCCTCCGCACGCACTTGGACGACGCTGGCGTAGAAGTCAGCCGCGATGCGGGAACACCGGTCACAGACGTCGCTGGCGAAACGGACGGTGACGTCCTGCTCGGCCTCGACGGGGATGTCCCGCACCTGCCCGGTGAACCGGCAGTGCATCACCACTGTGTTCGGGTCCACCTGCTCGGGGGCGACCCCCCACTCGAAGGACTCTACCGCGCGGTGGACGCCTAATGCCTCCGTGGTGCGCTCGACGGCGACGTCCGTGTAGTCGCGATCCCCGGCGACCCAGCCGCGGTCGTCACGCACGGAGCCACACTGGTTGCAGACGTCGATGACGATCTCCTCGGGGGCCTCCACCAGCTCGAAGTCCGAGAGGTAGCAGGCGTCACACAGCCGCGCGGCCGTGCCGGTCGGATCACCCGGCAGCGACCGCTCGTCGTCGACGGCGTCCCCACACCGGGGGCAGAACGCGCCCGAACTCATCGTCGATGGTAGGTCGCCCGTCCGTTTAAGAGGCGCGGAGGATGGGAGTTAAAGCCGCTCCGCCCCGATGGTCGGATATGGACAGAGAGGAGGTAGTCGACTCGTTCGGCTCGCGCCGGTCCACGGTGCACGCGACGGAGGGGCTGGTGGCGACGAGCCAGCCGTTGGCCGCCGAGGCCGGCGTGGAGACGCTCCGGTCAGGGGGGAACGCGTTCGACGCCGCGGTGGCGACCGCCGCCGCGCTCAATGTCGTCGAGCCGACCTCGACGGGGCTGGGCGGGGACGTGTTCATGCTGTACCGGACCGCCGACGGCGAGGTCGGTGGGATGCGCTCCTGTGGCGGTGCGCCCGCCGGCGCCACCCGCGAGCGGGTGAGCGAGGCTGTCGCCGAGGAGCAGGACGTCCCGCCGAGCGAGGCGGAGATGCCGAGGGTCGGCCCGCACACGGTGACCGTCCCCGGGACGGCCCGGGGCTGGGAGCGTACCGTCGAGGGGTACGGCCGACTGGACCTTGCCGAGACGCTGGCACCGGCGATACGCTACGCCACGGAGGGCTACCCCGTCAGCGAGGTAATCGCCAGCGCCTGGCGCCACGGCGAGGAGCTGTTCGACAGCCGGAGCGCGCGCGAGGCGTATCTCGTCGACGGCGAACGAGCACCGGCGACGGGCGAACTCGTCCGGCTGGAGCGGCTGGGGGAATCGATGCAGGCGATTGCAGAGGAGGGGGCGGACGTGGTGTACGAGGGGTACATCGCCGAGGCTATTGCCGAGACCGTCCAGGAGGCGGGCGGGTTCATGACCGTCGACGACCTCGCGCGGTTCAAGCCGGAGTCAGTCGAGCCGGTTTCGACCACCTACAACGGCACCGAGGTGTTCGAACTGCCGCCGAACAACCAGGGGCTGATTGCGCTGGAGGCGCTCAACATTGCCGAACAGCTGGGCGCCGGCGACTGTGCGTACGACAGCGTTGAGCGGATCCACCGCTTTGCAGAGGCGACCCGGCTTGCCTTCCACGACGGCCATCGCTACATCACGGACCCGGAGTATGAGGAGATACCACTCTTGGCCTCTAAACAGTGGGCCCGGGAGCGGGCTGCCAACGTCAACCGTGACGGCCCGGCGATGGAGGACGTCAGCTTCGGGGTGCCCGATGCCCGTGCGGAGGACGCCGACACCGTGCTGCTGTGTGTCGCCGACGATGAGGGGAACGTCGTGTCGTACATCAACTCCCGGTTTGCCGGCTTCGGCTCCGGGCTGGTCGCGGGCGAGACGGGTATTGCCCTCCAGAACCGGGGGGCGTCGTTCTCGCTGGATCCCGACCACCCAAACCGCATCGAACCCGGAAAGCGGCCGTTCCATACGCTCATCCCCGGGCTGGCACGCTTCGGGGAGGATGACTGGGCCGCTTTCGGAGTGATGGGCGGTTACATGCAGCCCCAGGGACACGTGCAGGTGTTGGCGAACGTGATTGACTACGACATGCCGCTCCAGCGGGCGCTCGACGCCCCGCGGTGGCGCTACCGTGAGTCCGGCCGGCTGGCCGTGGAGGCACGGCTGCCGACCGACCAGCAGAACGGGCTCGCGCGGCGCGGCCACGATTTGGCGGTGCTCCCACCGGGACAGTTCGGAGGGGCACAGGTCGTCAGAGCGCACGACGGGGTTCTTTCCGGAGCGACCGA
>CAZLOO010000394.1:0-2677 GCA_964561055.1 uncultured Halobacteriales archaeon | reverse complement strand
ACCCACCCGTAAACGGGGGGGCTTCCGCTTGCGACGTGTCACTCCCGTCACGTCGGCGACCGCTTGCTGGAGCACTCCCTCCGGCGGCCGGCGGCCCAGCCCGGAACCACTGACGGTGTTCTGTTCTCGGTTCTGAGGTGGAGCCCTCGGCGCTGACATGCTTCGGGAAGCCGCTCGGTACTGATATCCAACAATTGTTGTATCAAAGGGGATCGGGAGTGGTAGAAATATATTATTCCTGATATAGAATCGCAGTGCCGAACGGCGGCCCCGCTCGCCGTCCCGAACCCGGCCTGAAACGGCCTCCCGAAGACGGCCGGGAATGTACACATCGGCGAAACTGCTTTAGATCCATTGAGGAGGACTTTTGCGAGTCTTGAGGCCATACCGTCGAATGTACACAATGGGGCGAACCACCGAGGAAATACCGTCAAACCGGCGGTGTCCATTCCCATACCAGGCGGGCGTAGATCACCAGAGACAGTGTGGGGGTGGTTCCTGTGATGTTCCGATTGACGGCGTCAGCGCCGCTCACGGATGATTCCTCGTCGACCGGTGCCCGCGAACGGGGACGAACACCTTCTCTCAGCCGGAACTGGACGCTCACGACCGCCCGCTGTGTGCCGTGAATACCGTCGCCGTCGGGCGATTCTCGTCTTCCAGGTCCACGAGCTGATACGCCGGGAGCGCTGCGTCACGGTTAGCGTCGATAACGGGGTCGAGAGCCGCTTTATCGGCCAATATCTTCCTTCTCCCCGGACCACTACTCGCGGCTCGTGTCGCCTGCAGCTCATGTACACCGCGGAATTCGGGGATATCCTTCGGGGACGCGCCCCGATGTGGCGACCCCGTTTCTGGGGCGAACAGTGTCGAGAAGATCTATCAGCAGTGCAGCGGCCGTTTCATCGATGTGTACATTCGAGCGGCACTTCACGACCCGAGTCGGGGCGGTTCAGCGGCGGCCCAAACGGCAGCGCCACCACGCCCGGAGAACGCCGACGTATACGTGTCCCGAGAGCTCCCGCCAACCACGATATCGGCAATATAGGCCAACGTTTGTTCGATTCTCGATCGTCGGGTCAAAGCGTGCTCGCCGTGGCCGGGACGGCCCAGCCGTCAGTAGTCCCCGAGCACACCCAACCGGCGGGCCCGCCGGGTGGCGTACTGGAAGACGAGGTAGCCGGCGCTGAAGTAGCAGACGGCGACCGCGACCAGCAGCCCCAGGTCAGCGGCCGGGAACTCCCAGAGACGGGTTCCATCGAGCATCGCCCGCTGGAGCAGGCCGCTGCCGTGAGCCAGTGGGAGCACCGCCGTCCAGCCTATCTCCAGGGCCGGTGCCGAGACGAGGACGACGAACCCGAACTGGAGCAGGTTCAGCCAGTTGCCCACCTGCTTGTATAGCAGGGTGACTCCGCCGGCGGCAAACCCCAACCCCAGCACCGACGCGATGCTGAGGACGGCGATGACGACGACAGTGACCACGTTCACCTGGAGGGTGGTCCCGGTGAGCAGCAGCATCGCCGCCAGCACGACGGCGGAGGTGATGAACGTCCGGACGATCTTCGCGACCCCTTTCAGCAGCGCGACGGGGGCGAACCCGAACGGCGTCATCACGTGCCGCTCGAGGGTGCCCCACTGGACCTCGCTGGCGATGTCGTTCGATATCGAGGAGTAAGCTCCGACCGAGAGCGTCCAGAGGAAGTAGCCCACGATGATCCCCTCGATTGAGTCGGTGAGGGCCCGCCCAGCGACCATCCGGCCGCCGTAGAACAGGACTCCGAAGAAGAACAGCGCGATAACGATGCCGCCGACCGCGTTGGCCGGGTATCGTACGAAGAGAACGGCCTCGCGGTAGAGCACCGCCTTCGAGAGCTGGTAGTAGCCGGCCTTCCGGGGGGTCTCGGGTTCGCCCTTGGCTTCGGCGCTCACCGCTCGCCCTCCGTCTGGGGATCGACACCGGCACCACTGGTGGCCGTCGTGCCAGCAGCGTCCTCGGTGAGCGCGACGAACACCTCTTCGAGGTCGCGTTCGACCGTCGACACCCGTTCGAGCGTGACGCTGTGCTCGCGGAGGCGGGCCATCAGGGCGTATAGTTCGTCGCTGTCGACGGTCACCTCGACCCGCGTTCCGCGGCCGCGGTCGAGCCGCTCCACGTCGGTGACCTCGACGGTCGCGCGAAGCTGTGCCAGCAGGTCCGCATCGAAGTCACGGCTCGTGAGGCGGAGGCCGTGGCGGCCGTCCCCGCGGAGCAGCTCCTCGACGGTGTCGTCAGCGATTACTCGCCCGTCTGACATGATGAGCACGCGGTCACATACCGTCTCGACGACGTCCATGTCGTGACTGGAGAGGACGACCGTGAGCCCCTCCTCCTCGGCTAGCCGGCGGAGTTCGCGCTGGAGCGTCCGGGAGCTCTCGATGTCCAGGCCCAGGGTCGGCTCGTCGAGAAAGACCACGCTGGCTCCGCCGGCGAGCACGCTCGCCAGCGACACCTTCTGTTTCATCCCCCGCGAGAGCTTTCGGACAGCAACGTCGGCCTTCTCAGTCAGGTCCAGCCGGTCGAGCAGCCGTTCGTGGCGGTCGGCGACCGAGTCCGGGTCGATACCGCCAATCGTCGCGAAGTACCGCAGGTTCTCCCGAACCGTGAGCCGCCAGTAGTCGTTGCGGGCTCCCTCCAACA
>CAZLOO010000393.1:0-2686 GCA_964561055.1 uncultured Halobacteriales archaeon | reverse complement strand
CGATTCGCTCGGTCGGGATGCCTGTTACCCGCGCGAGGTCCTGGTTGTCGGCCATTGCGCGCATCGCCTTGCCGAGTTTCGTGTACTGCAGGAGGACGTGCACTCCAAGCATCATGGCGGCACCGATCACCAGCAGGAAGAACTGGTTGCCGGACATCGATATCCGGCCGAGCAGCGTCACCTGCAGCGGGGTAGCGGTGACGCTCTTCGAGGAGGTCTCGAAGACGAACGCGATGAGATAGCGCAGCGCCAGCGCGACCCCGATGGAGGCGATCAGAAGCGTGATGCCATCGGCGTCGCGCAGGGGCCTGTAGACGATACGGTCCAGCAGCAGCGACAGCCCCACGGCAGCGATCCCCGCTGCGACCATGCCGACGAGAACGATCAGTGGCGTCCGGATGATGCCGATCGCGGGAGTGGCCTCCAGCAGGACCAGTGTCCCTGGGCTGACGTCCCCGGCAGCGCCGAACACGCCAGCGAGGCCGAACGCGACCACCCACCCCATGAACGCGCCGGCGGTGAGCGTGTCGCCGTGCGCGAAGTTGGCAAACGAGAGGATGCTGTAGGTCATCGACAGGCCGATGCCGGCCAGGCCGACGGACACTCCGACCGTCAGTCCGTCCAGCAGCACCGTCCCGAAGGCGTCGGTGCCGACGCTGCCGCCGAGCAGTTTCACGCCCAGGAAGAACAGTTCCGTCCCGAGGAGCTTCATCAGTAGATCAAGCGACAGCACAGCGATCGCGACGGCGAGGAGGACAGCCCCCGGCCGCTCGACCGCGAAGCGTATCCCCCGGGAATACGTCTCGGTTGCGCCCATGTTAGCGGCTCACTGACTGGGCTACGGTTGTCGTCCGATAAATAACCCTCGCTGGGCGTCCGGACAGAGCACAAGGACTTTGCTTTCCGGTCCGGCATTCCCGGTATGGACGCGGGGATACGGACGCTCGACGACCTCGACGCGTCGGGGGCAACAGTTGGCGTCCGGATCGACATCAACAGTCCGCTCTCGGGGGACGGGCTCGCCGACGACGCGCGGCTACGGGCACACGTCGGGACGCTGTCGGAGCTCGCAGAGCGGGACGCACGAGTCGTCGTGCTGGCCCACCAGGGCCGGCCCGGCGGCGAGGAGTTCACGACAATGGAGCCACACGCTCACCGGCTGGACGACCTTCTAGAGGCGCCGGTGGGGTACGTGGACGGGACGTTCTCCTCGTGCGCACGGAAGCGAATCCGCGAGACGGAGCCCGGCAGCGTGCTCATGCTTGAGAACACCCGCTTCTACAGCGAGGAGTACATGAGCTTCGAGCCCGAGCGGGCCGCTCGCACCCACCTGGTCGGCGCGCTCGCGCCGGTGCTCGACGCCTACGTGAACGACGCGTTCGCCGCCTCACACCGCTCCCAGCCGTCGCTGGTGGGGTTCCCCACCGTGCTGCCAGGGTTCGCCGGCCGGGTGATGGAGCGGGAGCTGGAGGTGCTCGGGGATATCCGCTCAACGCCCCGCCCTCGGGTGTACGTCCTCGGCGGTGCGAAGGTCGACGATTCAATCGAGGTGGCCGCGGAGGTCCTCAAATCCGGGCTGGCCGACAGGGTGCTTACTACGGGCGTCGTCGGCAACGCCTTCCTCCAGGCCGAGGGGGTGAACCTCGGCGAGGCGACTAAGAGCGTCGTCGACGAGCGGGCCGGCGCCGGACCCGGGGAGGGGCTGGACCAGGCGGTCAACCTGCTGGAGCGGTTCCTCGATCGCATCGAAACCCCCCGGGACCTGGCCGTCCGCCGGGACGGCGAGCGAACGGTCGTGCAAGTGGCGGAGCTTCCCGTCGAAGACCAGGCCTGCGACATCGGCCCCACGACCGTCGAGACGTACGGCGAAATACTGGCCGAGGCCGGAACTGCTGTGCTCAACGGGCCCGCCGGGATGTACGAGGACCCCGCCTTCGCCGCCGGCACGCGGGACCTGTTCGCGGCGGCCAGGGCTGCGGACTACACCATCGTCGGCGGCGGCGACACGGCGGCCGCGCTCCGGTCGTTCGGGCTGGAGGGATTCGACCATGTCTCTACTGGCGGCGGGGCAGCCCTGACGCTCCTGACCGGTGGGAGCCTCCCGGCCGTAGACGTGCTCCGGCAATGACGACGGTTGAGCCGGCCACACTGGGCGACGTGGGAACGGTCACCGACCTGTGGGTTGATCTGGCGAGCGGCCAGCAGGCGTTCGGCTCCGACCTCCTCGCGGAGGGCAACCGCGACGCTGTCCGGGAGGCGCTGGCCCGCCAGGCTGTAGCGGGCGGCCTGCTGGTCGCGCGCGAGGACGACATCGTCGGGTTCGTTGCCTTCGAGCCGGAAGGAGGCCACTACGAGAAGCGCGTCGAGACCGGTGTCGTCCAGAACATCTTCGTCGTCCCGGAGCGCCGGTGCGAGGGTATCGGCTCGGCGCTGCTGCGCGAGGCCGAGCGGCGCCTTCGAGAGGGCGGCGCGGAGGTAATCACTCTGGAGGCGATGGCGAAGAACGATCGGGCGGTGGCGTTCTACGAGCGCCACGGCTACAAACCCCACCGGCTGGCGATGCGCAAGAGCGACAGCGATTCAAACCAGGAGTGAGTAGTACAGGGTGTGCCAAGGGAGCTTGGGCCCGGTACAAGCACTCGATTTGTAATCGAGAATCCATGGGTTCGAATCCCATCCTTGGCTT
>CAZLOO010000392.1:0-2690 GCA_964561055.1 uncultured Halobacteriales archaeon | reverse complement strand
AGCTGAACTCGACCGGTGCATCACAGAACGGGCACGACCGGGGGACCTCCGTCGGGAGCGAAACTCTCTCTGAGAGAGTAGACCCGCTCCGCCCGGCGCTGCCCGGCCGAGCCGTACCGTCGTCCGGCCGGTCTCTCATCCCGTCAGCGCACAAAGGCTTACTACGCTGGCGGCCGCGGTCGCGCCATGGGTATCGATATCGACCGGGAACGCCTTGTCGCGACGATGCGTGAGCAGGCGGAGATCGGCGCCACCGATGGCGGTGGCCTCCACCGGCTCGCGCTGTCGGACGACGACAGGCGGATTCGGGACTGGTTCGTGCAGCAGTGCGAGGAGGAAGGCCTGGACGTACGGGTCGACGAGTTCGGCAACACCTTCGGCTACCGCGAGGGGACCGACCCCGACGCCGGGACGGTGCTGGTCGGCTCACATCTTGACTCTCAGCCGTACGGCGGCATCTACGACGGCGCACTGGGAACGATCGCAGCCCTAGAGTTCGTCCGCACGCTCAACGATGAGGACATCGACACCACTCACCCGGTGGAGGTCGTCAACTGGACCAACGAGGAGGGATCGCGGTTTCAGCCCGCCATGCAGGGGTCGGGCGTCTGGGCTGGCGAGCTCGACCTCGAGGAACAGTACGCCTCCACGGACGCCGACGGCGCGGTGCTGGAGGAGGAACTGGAGCGTATCGGTTATAAGGGCGAACTCGCCGCCGAACCACAGCGCGATTACGAGGCGTACTTGGAGCTCCACGTCGAGCAGGGGCCGTACCTCGAGGACAACGGCGTTGACGTCGGCGTCGTCACCGGCGTGGTCGGGTTCACCTGGGGGGCGATAACGTTCACTGGGCAAGCCGACCACTCCGGGCCGACGCCGATGTTCGACCGCCAGGACGCGCTGGTCGCCGCGGCGGACGTCATCACCCAGATACGGCGCATCCCGAGCACGCTCGGCGAGCGCACGGTGGGGACGACCGGCTACATCGATGCCTCCCCTAACTCAATCAACATCATTCCCGAGGAGGTGACTTTCACCTGGGGGTTCCGTGACCCGACGGTGGAGGTCATCGAGGAGGCTCGCGACCGCGTTCTCGCGGAGGCACAGGCGGCCGCCGAGCGCGAAGGCATCGAGTGGGAGTACGAGGACCGGATGTGGGTGGACCCGGTCCACTTCGCCGACCAGTGTGTCAAGGCCGTTCAGAGCGCGGCCGACGAGGGGGGCTACGACAGCATGCGCATCTTCAGTGGCGCGGGCCACGACGCCACCTACATGACCGAGCACATGGATACGGGCATGGTCTTTGCCGTCTCGGAGGACGGCAAGAGCCACACCGAGGACGAGTACACGAGCTGGGAGGACTGCTACAGCGCCGCGGACACCTACGCCAACGCCGCTTACAGACTGGCAATGGAACAATGAAAGCTAACTTCGACCGGGAGTTCTCCCGGGCCGGCATCTGGAATTGGGAGACGCCGAGCATCGAGCGGGAGATCGAGTACGCGCAGTACGCCGAGGAAGCCGGCCTCGACTCCGTCTGGCAGGGAGAGTCCCGACTGGTCCGGGACGCGATGACCATCATGGGAGCGTATTCGCGGGTAACAGACGAGATCGAGATCGCCACGGGCGTCACCAACTGCTACACCCGGAACGTGGCGCTGATGGCCCAGACGTTCTCCACGCTGGAGGAGTTGGCCGGCCCCCGGGTGAAACTGGGGATCGGCGCCTGGTGGGACCCGCTGGCGAGTAAGGTCGGCATCGACCGGGAGAACCCACTCCGGCGGATGTGGGAGTACTGCCACGTCACCCGGAAGTTGCTGGACCTGGAGAACGTCACCTACGAGGGCGACACCCTCCACGTCGAGGACATCGAGCTGGATTTGGTCCGTAGCGACGCCCAACCCCGGCAGGTACCCATCTACGTCGGCGCCACCGGGCCCACGATGCACAAACTCACCGGGGAACTCGTCGGTAAGGACATTGCCGGCGGTATCTTCATGAACTACCTCATCCCGCCCGAGCACAACCTGAAGGGGCTGGCCAAGCTCGAGGAGGGCGTCGAGAAGCAGGGCGGCACGATGGACGACGTCGACCGGCCCCAGTTGATCGCCGTCGCGATGGACGAGGACCGCGAGGCGGCCATCGACGCCGCCCGTGGACTGGCCACCCAGTATATCGGCCAGCAGCCACACATCACGAAGGCCTGTGGCATCGATCAGCAGAAGGCCGAGCAAATAAAAGAGGAGCTGGGCGGCTGGCCGGCCTCCGCCGAGGACATCGAGCGGGCCTCCCAACTGGTGAGCGACGACGTCGTCACCAACATCGTCGCGGCGGGCACGCGCGAGGAGATGATCGAGCGGATACGGGACTACTGCGAGGCCGGCTGCACGGAGCCGGTGGTATACCCGCTGACGGACAACAAGGAGGCGGTGATCGACGCGTTGGCCGAGGCGAAGGCGGACTGACATCCTCCCACGGCTACAGCCGTGGGTAGCCTTTGACCTGTTGCATTATTTTGTTCGGCGCGAGCGTCGGGTCGCCCGTGATGAACAAGTGGAGGTGGTCGGGGCGAATTGTCACCTCCAAGATTTCGAGGTTGAGTTCGTCGGCTTTCTCCTCGATGAGTTCTTCGAGGCGGTCGCGTACCTCGTCCTCAAGTACCGACTTGCGGTACTTTGGGCACCAGATGA
>CAZLOO010000391.1:0-2696 GCA_964561055.1 uncultured Halobacteriales archaeon | reverse complement strand
CGCCACCACGCCCGGCGACGCGGTGGACATGTACGTCCTCCACAAGGCGTACGGCCGGTTCGCGCTCCCGTCGAAGGGCCAACAGGAGTCCGAGGACTTCGAGGGCGGCGCGGTGTTCGAGCCGATAACCGGCGTCCGGGAGATGGTGAGCGTGCTGGACCTGAAGAGCCTCTACCCGATGTCGATGGTGACGATCAACGCCTCCCCGGAAACCATCGTCGACCCGGAGCGCCACGACGGGGAGACGTACCAGACCCCCAACGGCATCCACTTCCGGAAAGACGAGGATGGAATCATCCGGGAGATGGTGGACGAGCTGCTGAGCGAGCGCGAGCAGCTAAAGGCCCGCCGCGACGAGGCCAGCCCCGGGAGCGCTGAGTTCGAGCGCTACGACCGCCAGCAGTCCGCGGTGAAGGTAATCATGAACTCGCTGTACGGCGTGTTCGGCTGGGACCGGTTCCGGCTATACGACCGGGAGATGAGCGCCGCCATCACGGCCACCAACCGGGAGGTCATCTCCCACACCCAGCAGGCCGCCGCGCAGATGGATTATCAAATAACCTACGGCGACACGGACTCGGTCATGCTGGAGCTCGGCGGCGACATGTCCAAGCCCGACGCCATCGAGCGCTCCTTCGAGCTGGCAGCGGGGATCAACGACTCCTACGACGAGTTCGCGCGCGAGCAGCTGAACGCGGTGGAACACCGCTTCGAGATCGAGTTCGAGAAGCTGTACCGGCGGTTCTTCCAGGCGGGCAAGAAGAAGCGCTACGCCGGCCACATCATCTGGTCGGAGGGGAAGGACGTCGACGACATAGACATCACCGGCTTCGAGTACAAGCGCAGCGACATCGCCCCGGTGACAAAGGAGGTCCAGGAGGAAGTGCTCCGGCGCATCGTCACCAGCGACGTCCCCGTCGACCAGCTCCGCGACGAAATAACGGAGTACGTCCACGGCGTCATCAAGCGGTTCAAGAACGGCGAGGTGAGCGTCGAAGAGGTCGGGATCCCCGGCGGCATCGGGAAGAAGCTGGATAACTACGACACGGACACCGCCCAGGTGCGCGGCGCGAAGTACGCCAACCTCCTGCTCGGGACGAACTTCGGCCGGGGCTCCAAGCCAAAGCGGGTGTACCTGGATGGGGTCCACTACGACTTCTTCCGGCGGTTCGAGGAGGAGAACCCCTCCTTGGCGGACGACCCGCTGTACGTGGAGTTCAAGGAGAACCAGGACGTCGTCTGCATCGAGTACGCCGACCAGCTCCCCGAGGAGTTCGAGGTCAACTGGGACGCGATGCTGGAGAAGACGCTGAAAGGCCCCATTGCGCGGGTGCTGGAGGCCATCGACGTCTCCTGGGAGGAGGTCGAGAGCGGCCAAGAGCAGACCGGGCTGGAGCAGTACTTCTGAACGCTGGTTTCTCGTTCCCGAACATCGTTTTCTGAAACCCGAAATCGAACGGTGTGATACGAAACGATTATACCCGAAACGACCCACAGTACGGACGAGATACATGGCACGCATCCAGATACGGAACCTCCACGCCGACGTAGCCGAGGAGGGTGGGGAGACCATCCTCCGCGGTGTCGACTTGGAGGTCGGTACCGGCGAAATCCACGCCCTCATGGGGCCGAACGGGAGCGGGAAGTCGACGCTGGCGAAGGTCATCGCCGGCCACCCCGCCTACGAGGTCACCGAGGGCGAGGTGCTGCTCCATCTCGAGGACGGTGACATCGATGGGTTTGATATCCCCGAGGACCTCCGGGAGTGGAACCTGCTTGAGCTTGAGCCCAACGAGCGCGCCGCCCTGGGCGTGTTCCTCGGCTTCCAATACCCCGCGGAGATCGAGGGGATTACGATGGTGAATTTCCTTCGGACTGCGCTGAACGCCAAGCTTGAGGAGCGCGAGGAGCTGTTCGAGGGCGACGAGGACGAGGAAAGCGAGGAAACCCAGGAGGACGCAGCCGGCTACGAGACGAGCCCGATGGAGGGGCCCGCCGACGAGGGCGAGATCGGCGTCGCCGAATTCCAGCAGCGGATGCGCGAGAAGATGGAGTTGCTGGACATGGACGAGTCGTTCGCCCAGCGGTACCTGAACGCCGGCTTCTCCGGCGGGGAGAAAAAGCAGAACGAGGTGCTTCAGGCGGCCATCCTGGAGCCGCTGATCGCCGTGCTGGACGAGATCGACTCCGGGCTGGACATCGACCGCCTGCAGGATGTCGCCAACGGCATCAACGCGCTGCGAGACGAGCAGGGCACCGGCATCCTCCAGATCACCCACTACCAGCGCATCCTCGACTACGTGGAGCCGGACTACGTTCACGTGATGCTGGACGGTCAGGTCGTCAAGCAGGGCGGCCCGGAGCTGGCCGAACAGCTTGAGGACCAGGGGTACGACTGGGTGCGCGAGGAGGCTTTCGAGGCCGCGTAGAGCACAGCGTCATAAGGCTACAGCCACAACACATCACAATGAGTTCAGAACAAGACCACCTGAAGGAGACCGACACCGAGGCCCGTTTCGAGTTCAAGAAAGAGGAGCGCTCCGCGTTCCAGGCGGAGATGGGGCTCACCGAGGAGACGATCCGGCTTATTTCCGAGGACAAGAACGAGCCCGACTGGATGCTGGAGCGGCGCCTGCGCGCGCTCCGGCAGTTCCAGGAGATGCCGATGCCGACCGACTGGCCCGGCCAGCCGGACC
>CAZLOO010000390.1:0-2701 GCA_964561055.1 uncultured Halobacteriales archaeon | reverse complement strand
CTGGTCCATGCGCGAAAGAAGCCGAGTCATGGGCGCTACAGCTCGGATACCGCGCGGCGCGGTATCCGAGAAAGCCCGAATAGGTGAATCTCTGCCTCACGCGCCGGCGTCCCGAGTCACAAGAAAGCCTACCCCGGCAGTGATGGCAACTGTGTGATCGTCGAGACGAGGGAACTGAGGGTCGCCCGACCGGCGGCCCTCAGTGGCCGGCCGAGGCCCACCGTTAGCAACTGCTATAGCCAGACAGCAACCGCACCGCATGACGATTTGGGCCGCCTATCGGTTGGGAGATAGGCAGATCCCGGGACGGCGCAACTATTTTGTCGAAAACGGTGGTTTGTCTAGGTAGCAGCGTTTCCATAGGTGAATACAGCGCGCGTATCTTGCAGAGCCATTTTATAGCACCTACACCGGTGCTCGGTTCGTCACGCGTACACCAGCATACGACAGGACGGAAGCCAAGACGCCACCGCTCATGAAGGCAAACCCGTAGAGAATCAGTTGCCCGCCGCCAGTCAGGTGGCTGAACACGAAGGCAAGCCCGTGCTCCCCCCATGTCCTGCCGGCGATTAACCTAACCAGGAACAGGCCGCTCAACGCCACGATCCATGGCCAGACAAGTGTAGTAAAGAGGAACGAGATGCGATCCATATCAAAGAATTCGAGGAGAAACCAGGAACAGAGACCGAAGGCAACGGTTAGGGTGACCAGAAACATCTGATATTCGATGGCTCCGATGAGCACTAGTGGCACAGGCTCTGAGGAAGCCGTATCGGGAACATCTTGTGCGAGGCTTACTGGAATGGCTGGAAGAACCATCCCGACGGTCACGATGAGAGCTGATGGGAGGACGTCGTCGTTATCAACCGAACCGACGTTCATGTTTCGATGCTAGCCATGTTCGGATAAAAAACGCCAAGAACGCTCAAAGAGGCATCTCACCCACCTAACGTCATACTGCTCTCGACGAGGGTGTACTTATCCTGACGGCTCGGCGCGGAACGACGCAAGGAACAGTGTGGTCGTCCCATCCGGCGTCGCTCCTTGCACGCCAAACAAGTGACGGCCACCAGCGAGCTCCGAGACTGTGTACGGCGTACACGCTGTCGATGTGGTGTCCTGCTGTCCCACGTGGAGCGTCAGTTCGTGCGAACCGCCTGCAGGAAGTAGTTTCCCGACCGCGTTCCCCTCGATCGGGCGCACCGTCTGCCAGCCGTCGTTCGACTCCTTGTAGAGTGTCCAGAAACACGGCCCATAGGAGATCCCCTCATCAGCGGTATTCACGAACGCGAAATCGAGTGTCCCGTTCGCCACGCCAACCGTGTCACTCTTCGCGTGGAGATATACTGGAACGTCACGTTTCTTTCCATCACAGATCGTCTGGCCACCTCGCTCCCCGGGGAATGGAGGACATTCTGACGGAGCACCCGTGCCCGGTAGCGCCGGACTCGTACACCCAGTGGCGGCGCTCGCCCCGACAAGCGCCAGAAACTGTCGCCGATTCATACCAGACCCATCCCCCAGACGAGAAAAACCCATTCGGAAAAGTCAAAGACCCGTTTCTGCCATCGCGCTCTGTTCGTTCTGCACAGCTACCTACCGGCTATTTCGTCACCGAAGACATGAAACGACCAACAGACGCTTGCTGCATCCATCCTCCTATGAAAATCCCGCACCGGCAAATCACGATTCCCAGAGTATAATTGTTCGGGTGAGCTGCTGGCTCACCCGAACACAAGTCGAAAACCACTGGACAGCGACGGTACAGAAAGCCTACCCACCCGCCAGGCGGGAAACTCGTGACTGCGGTAGCCGTCGCTGTGCGGCCGAAAACAGACCACGCCTGAGCGATCGGCCCGATCGCTCAGGCACTCACCTCCGGTGGATTGTACGTCTCCTTTCGCTTCAGCATGTAGAAAATCGAGACCAACAGCTTGCGTGCCGTTGCAACGATTGCTATCTGTTTGTTCTTACGCCGTTTCAACCGGGTGTAGAAGTTACCGAGGTAGTCGTCGTAGCGAACGGATACATGTGCACACTGGACGAGGGCCCAGCGCAGGGGCGCTGAGCCCTCTTTACTGATGCTTCCGTGGACCTCCGTTTCCCCCGACTGATGCACCTGTGGATCAAGGCCGGCGTAACTCACCAGTTCTTCGTGGCGATCGAAGCGATCAATCTCGCCGATCTCCGCGACGATTACCGCAGCCGTCGATTGCCCAACGCCCGGAATCGACAGCAGCCGTTGGGCTGCTGGCGATTCCAGAACCTGCTGTTCGATCGTCTCCTCCAGTTGGTCGATCTGTTCGTTGTACTCGTCGATCACGGACAAGTGCGCCTCAACAATCGTCCGATCAGCGTCACGCAAAGAGCGTTCCGCCAGGAACGCTCGTCCCGTTGGGCCGAACAACTCGCTGTCGTAGGCGTTGTCGGTGCGTTTGAGGACAGCCCTGACGCGGTTTTTCTCGGCTGTCCGTTCTTCGACAAGGGCCTTTCTCGTTCGGACGAGATCCCGCAGTTCGCGGATCTCGTCCGACGGGACGTAGCTTTCCGCGAGCATGTCCGCCCGAAGCATGTGCGCGAGCCGCTTAGCGTCGATGCGATCAGTCTTGACCGTTGCTTCGGCGATGAGGCGGTTCTTTGATGGGGTGACGAGCGTAACGTCGAGATGCTCTCGAGCATCTCGTAGACCGAGCGATAGTGG
>CAZLOO010000389.1:0-2705 GCA_964561055.1 uncultured Halobacteriales archaeon | reverse complement strand
CTGGACCCAGCGTTCGCGCAGGCCGCCACCGAGCACCTCTCCGACGTCGGGTTCGACCACGTGACCCTGGATCTGTCGGGCTACCACACCGGGAGTGTCAGCCCCGAGGACGGGAGCGACGACGCCGAGAGCGACGTACTGGACGTCGAGTACCCCTCTTAGTCCTCCCGTTCGAGCCGTCCGTGGCGGGCGTCGATCTCGTCGAGGACGTCCAGCGTCTTGCGGATCGACGCCCGTACGGCGTCGCTCCGGTTGACGAACTTCCCGTCGTCGCCGACATGCTTGTCGAGGTCGTCGAGCAGCTCCTGTGGTATCTCGACGCTGATTTTGGGCATGGTGAAGGGTGGGTCGTGGACCGCTTATACGTGAGGTTCGGCGTCAGTCCGCGCCCTGTCCCCGGCGAGCCGGCGCCTCTCGGCGACCGCCGAGGGTGTACACCCACAGGATACCGAGACCGATACCGTAGGCGAGTAACACCGGCATGGCAAACACGAACATCGTGAACAGTCCCCGGGAGGACAGCAGCGCCGCCCCCGCTAGCGACCCGATGACGACCACCCGCCAGCGCCGGTGCATCGCGCTGTAGGGCACCAGTCCCGCGCGGTGGAACATCACCATCGTCACCGGCACCGCCGATAGCAGGCCGACGCCGACGGTGGTGAAGAACACGAGCCAGCCGAAGGCGTTGATCTGATACTTTATTTCCATGTTTGCCTGGACGACGTCGAACGCCAGCCAGGAGATAACGTTCGGCGCCACCACGAGGAAGCCGAACACGCTGCCAGCAACGATAGTGAGCGCGAGCGCGCCGGCCCAGCCAAAGAGCAGGTCGCGGTTACCCCGGACGAACCCCCGCTCGCGCATCGCCGGCCACGCGTAGTACAGCAACAGCGGCACTGTCGCCGCCGCCCCGAGGATGACCGACACCTTCACCTCGAACACGAGCACCTCGACGGGGTGGAGCGCGACGATCTGGACCTGTTCGGGAGTGACCTGTGCGGGCAACTGCCGGAGGAATATCGCCCGGAGCGTGCCGATGCCGCCGGTGTACAGGAAGGCGAACACCGCCCCCATCACTAGCACGAACAGCGCGATAATGCGGAACGCCTTCGAGGTGAGCGAGCCGACGATGAACTGGATGTCGTACAGGTAGCCGCCGATGTCGTCCTCGGTGGTCTCCTCCTCGGTGAACGCGTCGGCCATCCCGGCGGCGGTGCGCTCGAACACGTCGCCGTCGCCGTCCTCCCTGTCGTCCGCACGACCGGCCGCCCGCTCGCGGGCCTCGCGGGCCTGGTCGTACCGGTCCAGTACCGCTCGCGCGGTGTCACGGTCGCCCGCCACGGCCGCCCGTTCGGCCAACGCGGCGGCCTCGTCCTCACCGGTGGCGGCGTACGCCGCCAGCGGGGCGGTCCGGAGTTCAGCCGGGCTCAGCACCCAGAGGTCAACCGCCGAGGGGTCCACGCCCGCCTGGTAGGCGGCGTATACCGCGTAGGCGACCAGGAACAGCACACCGAGCGCTGCGCCGGCAGCCGCACCGGCGACGACGCCCGCGATGGGGACCGCGAGCCCCAGCAGGGCCGACAGCTCCCCCAGGAAGCCGGGCAGGTAGCCGGCGATCCCGACCCAGTAGCCCAGCCCCGCGGTCAGCACGACCATCGCCATCGGGACGTTCCACACCGCTCGGAAGCGGTCCCCCCAATCCACCCGGTCGCGACCGGCCGACAGCGCACCGGTGACGCTGTCCGTCTCGGCCGTCCAAGTGCCCTGGGGTGCGGGACCGGCAGGCGTGGAACCGCTGGAGCTGGTCGGGTCCTCCCCCCCACTTGTCTCGTCGAACCGGTCGAGTATCGCCCGGGCGCGCTCCTTGTCACCGTCGTCGATGGCGGCCTGGGCGAGTTCCACCGCCTCGTCCTCGGTCATCCCCTCGAACGCCTCCGGTGGGGCGGCCCGGATGCCGGCCGCGTCCAGCGTCGAGAGGTCGATGTCGCCTGGCACGCCGGCACTGGCGGCCGCGGGCCCGGCGGCCGCCTCCTCGGCGGCAATCTCCTCAACGGCCTGGAATAGGGAGTAGACGTACACAGTGACGGCGCCGAACAGCGCGGCGCCCGCGGACCACACCAGCACGCCCGTCGCGCGGTCGACCCCGAGGCCGGCGCCCGGGCGGGGAAGCCGGAAGCGGTACTCCGCTGGAAGCCGGCCGACGAGCGAATCCAGCACCACCCCGGCGTCGCTGGTGAGCGCAACGTAGGCGGCGACGCCGGCCACGAGAGCGGCACCGAGCAGCACGTTCCAGCGCTGGCGAGCGAGGTTGCGCAACCCCACTGCCTCGCCGGAGCGCTGGACGGTGACGGCCAGTTTCGTCAGCCCGAGGCTGAACACGTACAGCAACAGCAGCGGCGCCGCCCACATAATCTGGGTGAACGGGTCCGGCGGAGAGAACAGCGCGCCGAACCCGAAGATACCGACGACAGCGTAGCGCCACTTCTCACGGAACGTCTCGTACTCGACGATCCGGAGGTACGCCAGCCCGGTCATCGCCAGCGGGAGCTGGGCCGCGATACCGAACGAGAGCGTCAACAGGAAAATGAACTCCGCCCACTTGACGATCGACCAGTCGGGCTGGAAGTTTGCTTGGAGGGCGTTCGACGCGAGGAACTCGAACATGATCGGAAAGAAGAGCGCGTAGCCGTACACGACGCCCGCGA
>CAZLOO010000388.1:0-2717 GCA_964561055.1 uncultured Halobacteriales archaeon | reverse complement strand
CCGTCATCACACACGGCCCTCCCCGCCACGTTGTGCCCACCGCCCTTCACGGAAAGCAGCAGGTTCAGGTCACGAGCGAAGTCGACCGTGGCCATGACGTCTGCAGCGCCGGTACATCGGACGATCACGGCCGGTCGCTTATCGATCATCGCGTTCCATACCGTCCGAGCGTCGTCGTACCCGTCGTCATCCGGCTGGAGGACGTCCCCGTTCACTTGCTCGGCGAACTTCTCAACGGCCGTCTGTTCGATGTGTTCCATCGCCATTGGGATTACACCCGAGTTGCGGTGCACACACCACGAGTGACGAGCGATTTGTAGCTACCCCGCCGGACAGTGTCCCACGGTGTGAGACGAGACATCCCGGGGTAAACATTGATACAGCTTAGCACGGAACCGTCCGGTATGTTCTCCGAAACGAACGACCTCTCCGAGGACGCTCTTCAGGACGTCTCCTACCTGACCCGATCGGTGAACCGAGTGCAGATTCTCGGGGCGGTCGCTACGAACCCGATAACGCCGCGTGGGCTGGCGGAACTAACCGGCGCATCCCGCTCCACGTTACAACGGATACTCTCCGAACTGAGCGACCGTGGATGGGTCAGACGCACCTCCGAGGGGAACTACGCGGCAACACCGATCGGTACCCACATACTGAATCAACTGGTGCCGTTCGTCGAATCAATAGAAACCGTCCGTGAGCTAGACGAGGCGGTCGCCTCGCTTCCAACCGACTCTCTCTCGATCGGCATACACCACTTCAGGGACGCGACCGTCGTTCGGCCAGCACCGAACGACCCGAACGCCCCGGGTGCGTACTTTACCACATCGATACGGGACACGGCTGAACTGAGCTGTGCCGTGGACTTAGCCGCCCCACTGGCCCTGGAACACGCCATGCGTGACAGGGTCGTCGACGGCGTTCTCCAAAGCGAACACGTCCTCACGGACCGACTGTTCCGGTACAACCGCCGGCATCCCGAGCGAGCGCAGACGTGGAAGGAACTCGCGCAACACGGTGCTGACGTCTACCGGTACGATGGGGATATCCCGTGCAACGTGTTCATCCTCGATGGAACGGTCCTCCTCGGAGAGACGCCTCCCGACGGTGAGGGGTGTATTCTCCTCGAAACGGATAGCCAACCGGTCCTGGAGTGGGCGCAGGGGTTCGTCAAGGAGTACAGAGCGAAGGCCGACCGACTGACTGGCACGGAGTTCACAGATGACTGAGGACCTTCGGCGAGGAGGAAATCTCCGTGAGTGGATGTATGCTCTGTATCGGTCATCCCGATTTCAATACGTCCGTGCCCGTTACATAGAGATGTGCGAAGACGTAGGCTGATCCCTACAGTTTCAGTTCCGCCGCGGCCCTGGCCCGGCTTCTTCCCCGTGGCGGTGCCCGGTTCCGCATGGACGAGCGCGTTCGCCGCCACGCCGAACTGCTTGTCGAGCACTGCACGGACCTGGCCCGCGAGGACGACGTCCTCGTGCGTGCGCCGGCGGCGGCCGAGGAACTGGTCGTCGCGCTGTACGAGGCCATCGGCCAGCGGGGCGCCCGGCCGATGCTGTCCTGGCGGGCCCCCCGCGCGAGCAGGGCGTACCTCCGGGCGGTCGACCCAGACGACCTGCGGACGAAGGACCACGAACTCGCCGCGATGGAGGCGGCCGACGCCGTCGTCCTGGTGAAGGGCGCCCGCAACGCCGCCGAGACCGCCGACGTTGACCCCGAGGTCGGCGCCGCGGCGGGCAGAGCGCGCCAGCCGGTGCTGGAGGCGCGGCTCGACAGCCGGTGGGTGATCACCCAGCACCCGACCGCCGCGGACGCCCAGCGGGCCGACATGAGCACGGCCGCGTGGGAGGAGTACGTGTACGACGCCGTGCTCCGGGACTGGGCGGCCGCCCGGGAGCGCCAGGCGCGGGCGGCCGACCGGCTGGCGGCCGCCGACCAGCTCCGGCTGGTGGTCGGCGACCGCACCGACCTCCACCTGTCGGTGGCGGGGATGGGCGCGTACAACGACGACGCCACGGAGAACCTCCCTGGCGGCGAGGTGGCGACGGTGCCGGCCGTCGGCTCCGTAGAGGGCCGGTTCGCGGTCGACTTCCCGGTGTGCCGGAACGGGCGGGAGATAGCCGGCGCGTGGCTCCGGTTCGCGGACGGCGAGGTGGTCGAGTTCGGCGCCGACCGCAACGAGGAGACGCTGGCGGCAGCCATCGAGACCGACCCGGGCGCCCGGCGGCCCGGCGAGCTCGGGGTCGGCACCAACGACGGCGTCGCCCGTGTTAGCCACAACCTCCTGTTCGACGAGAAGATGGGCGGCACAGTTCACCTCGCGCTGGGCCAGGCGATGGCGGAGTGTGTCCCCGACGGTCGCGAGGCCAACGAGAGCGCCGTCCATCTGGACTTGCTGGCCGACGCCCGCGAGGACGCCCGCCTCGTGGCCGATGGGGAGACCATCTACCGGGACAGCGGCTTTCGGCTGGAGGGTGCCGGGCAAGCACGGTCGGGTACTGACGGCGACGCCGCCCCGTGACGGCGTGTCATCCGGTACCAACATTTTTGAGCGCCGCCACGACAGTGAGGCCATGTCGAAACAGATCGAGCCGCCGACGAACGCGACGCTGCCCCACTTCGGGCAGATGGGCAGCGACCGGCTCTCCATCGACGACGGCGACGGGACCGTGGTGTACGACACGGACGGAACGGAGTACTTGGACTTC
>CAZLOO010000387.1:0-2718 GCA_964561055.1 uncultured Halobacteriales archaeon | reverse complement strand
CGCCGGCCAGCACGAACGGCCGCTTGCGGTCGAACTCGAACGCCTCGCTGCCGGCCACGCCGAAGGCGTAGGCGGCGTTGTCGTTGGTGGTCCAGATATTGAGCACCAGCGCAATCAGCCCGATAGCGGCCAGCCCCTGGGCGGCTAGCACCTCGTACAGGTCACCTGCCGGCGTGACGTTGTACACCGCGCCGCCGACGGCGCCCGAGAGGAACAAGAAGCCGTTGCCGATCAGGAACGCGATCAGCCCAGCCCAGAAGCCCACCCGGCTGTTCCGGGCGAACCGCGCCCAGTTGGGCGCCTGCGTGCCGCCGCTGATGAACGTTCCGACGACGATTGTCACCGCCGCCGCGAACGTCATCTCGCCGGCTCCGCCCTGGTCGAGCAGGCCGCCGATCCCGCCGACCTCGCCGACGGCGATGAGGATCGACGCCACGCCGACGATCGTCAGCACGGGGACCGCGACCAGCGATAGCTTCTCCATCCCGTCGTAGCCGAAGTAGGCGGTCGCCAGGTGGAGCAGGCCCCACACGAGGATCAGCGCCCCAGTGAACATCGGGGTGTTGACCCCGAAGAACTTCGCGGTGGGGATCGCCACCAGCGGGATGGTCACCCCGAACCAGCCGACCTGGGTCCCCCCCAGCAGCAGGTCGGCGAACTTCGCCCCGTAGCGGCCGAAGCTGTACCGCGCCAGCAGCACGGTCGTCAGGCCGGCCTTGGCGGCGATGCCACACAGCGCCGCCACGTACACCCCGAGGATGGCGTAGCCGACGGCCATCGCCGCCAGCATCGGTCCGAAGCCGATTGCCGCGCCGACGCCGGCGCCGGCCCAGATGGTGCCCGCGAAGAACACGAACCCCAGCAGCACCGCCGAAATGCTCACCAGCCCCCTGCGCTCGTTGCGTGGGACGTGGTCGATGGGGTAGTCGGGGTCGGGCAGGTCCTCGTCGCCGAACACGAACTGTCGCCACAGCGACTGCTTACCTCCTGTTGCCATGTATCATTCCCCAGCAACCATCCACAAAAAACCTGCCCGGAAGGGGATTGTAGGTGGGTAGTACGGTTCATAGGTCTGAAAGGCGGCCCGTCCGGCGCCGCGGCTCGGCACCCGCGTTTATCACGCTCGGGGCCGCCCGGCAGGTATGACCAGCTCCGAGTTCGTCCTCACGGACGGTCGCACGCTGAACGGCGAGGCGGTGGACGTGGAGATACGCGACGGGGAGATCAGCCGGGTCGAGCCGGTGGGGACGCTCGACCCAGGCGGGGTCGCCACCGAGCGCCAGTACGACGCCGACGGGCGGCTGGTGACGCCGCCGCTGATCGAGCCACACCTCCATCTAGACGCCACCGGCACCGCCGGCGACCCCCGGTGGAACGACAGCGGGACGCTCGCGGAGGGGATCGACATCTGGGCGGAGTACAAGCAGGACCTTTCGGTCAACGACGTCCTCGAGCGGGCGACCCGGACGGTGGAGTGGTACGCTGCCCACGGGGTGACCCGGATCCGGACCCACGCCGACACCACCGAGTCGACGCTGACGACCGTGGAGGCGCTGGTGGAACTGCGGTCGGCGGTGTCTGACCTCGTCGACCTGCAGGTGGTAGCGTTCCCCCAGGACGGCCTGCTCACCGACGAGAGGAACGAGGACCTGCTGCGGGAGGCCGTCGGGATGGGCGTGGACGTCGTCGGCGGCATCCCCCACAACGAGCACACCCGCGAGGACGGGGTGAAGAGCGTGAAGACCGCCTGCGACGTCGCCGAGCGCCACGGCCTGCCGGTAGACCTGCACATCGACGAGACGGACGATCCCGGCTCGCGGTTCACGGAGGTGCTCGCCAGCGAGGCACTGAAACGTGGCATCGGCGAGCGGACGACCGCCAGCCACGCGACGGCGATGCACTCGTACAACAACGCCTACGCCGACAAGCTGGTCGGCTTGCTGGCCGACAGCGGGGTGAGCGTCGTCACCAACCCGCCGGACAACTCCGTTCTGCAGGGGAGCTACGACGACTACCCGCGCCGGCGCGGCCACACCCGGATCGACCAGCTCCGCGAGGCGGGGGTGACCGTCGGTATCGGCCATGACTCCGTGATGGACCCCTGGTACCACTACGGCGTAGCCGACCCGCTGGACGCAGCGTTCGTGCTCGTCCACTACGCCCACATGGCCGGGCGGGGTGACGTCTCCGCGCTGTGGGAGATGCTGACGGCGGCCAACGCGGAGGTCGTCGGTGCCGAGAGGTACGGTCTCCGGGAAGGCGCCGACGGCTCGCTGGCCGTCTTCGACAGTCCAGACCCGTTCAACGCCCTCCGCACCCGGGCGCCCCGGACGCTCGTGCTCAGGAGCGGCGAGCCCGTCGCGCAGACGGAGCCGGCCGAGGCGCGGGTCCACCGGGCCGACGGGACGAGAAGGGTCGACTTCCACCACTGAGACGAGCGGGGCCGGGCCGTCAGCGTTCACGCGCCGGGCGGGACGAACGACTTATCCTGACACCGTGGCAGGTATGACGATATGGCGACACGGACCGCAACCTACGACCACGTCCTCGTGGGAGCAGGCTCGGCGGGCTGTCTGCTCGCTGCTCGGCTTTCGGCGGACCCCGACCGGACGGTACTGCTGTTGGAAGCCGGCGGTCCGGACGACAGCCGCGACGTCCGTATCCCGGCGGCGTTCTCGGAGCTGTTCCGGAGCGAGTACGACTGGGACTACTCGACGA
>CAZLOO010000386.1:0-2721 GCA_964561055.1 uncultured Halobacteriales archaeon | reverse complement strand
CCGAGCGGGGTATCGGCGTCGAGCGCACCCCCGTCGGCGACGTCCACGTCGCGGCCGCCTTGGGAGGTCCGGTCACTTTCGGCGGCGAGCCCAGCGGGGCCTGGATCTGGCCGTCGGTGGGCTGTCCAGACGGCCCGCTGGCAGCCTGCCGATTGGCCGCGCTGGCCGCCGGGCGGCCGCTCTCCGAGCGGCTAGCAGCGCTTCCGAGCTACCCGATACGGCGAACGTCCTTCGATGTCAAGGACAAGAGCCGGCGCATGGAGCGAGTTCGTAAGCGGGCAAGCGAACGCTACGACCGAGAGTCGATCGACACCCTTGACGGGGTGCGAGTCGATCTCGGAGACGCCTGGTTTCTCGTCCGAGCCAGCGGAACTCAGCCCCTCATCCGGGTGACCGCCGAAGCCCGTGACTCCGATCGGGCAGGGGCGGCGTTCGAGGAGGCGTCGTCGCTCGTCAGGTCCGGCGAGTAGAACGGGCCTCGCGGACGTCGGCGCCGTCGCGGATTTTGTCCTCGCAGTTCGGGCAGACACGTGGCTCGTCGATTCCTGTCGGGGTGAACACCCGCGCGTACGCGGCAGTCACGAACGCGCCGCAGTTCTGGCACTCCGGCATATCGAATTGATTGAGCGCCTCCCACATAACCGTGCGCCCTCCTGCAAATGGAGCCCGTTCCGCCACACTCCGGAAGGGCTTAGCGACCTCCGACCCCACCCCGAGCATGAGCGACCCGCGCCGGGTGCCGGAGTTGGCGCTTGCTGTCGGCGTCGCGCTGGCGGCGCCGGCGGCGCTGTTCGTCGCCCTGTTCGACAGTGCCGTCACGGCATCGCTCGTGGCCGTGGCGCTGCTGTACCCGTTCGCCGCCTACGCGGTCGCCGTCGACGACGACCCGACGACCGTGCTGGTGCCGAACTACGTTCTCGCGGGGACGGCCGTCGCCGGCGCGCTGACTGCCCTTGCGGGTGTCGCGGCCTCGAACCCGCTGTCGGGCGCCGTCGCCGGGCTGGTCGTCACGCTCCCGGGGGTGGAATACCACCTCCGACATGGCGACCCCGTCAGCCCGCTCGGCCCGACGGCGACCCTCGGGATAGCGGCCGTCCTTGCGCTGTGCCTACTCGGGATGGGTGTGCTAGCTGGCGACCTCGCGCTGGGCGCGGTCGGGGCGGTCCTGGCCGCGCTGGCCGGCGTCGATCGCTATCGGCTCCGGGGTAGACCTTTGTCGAGGGATGCCGAGCGGGCCGCGATCGTCGGCTGTGTCGCCGGCATACTGGTGATCATGCCGGGCTCCGTACTCGCGGGCGCGACGGCCGCCGGCGTTGTGCTGTCTATCGGTCTACTGGCCGTCGTCGCGGTGCTCGCGCTCTGAGCGGCGCCGAACGCGGGGTTTTTTCCACGCCGGCGACGTTTCCCGCCCGTGTACAGGACAGCGACCGTCCAGAGCGTCGGGAGCGGGCTCCCGCCGTGGGCTGGAATGGTCGCCGTCTTCGGGCTGATTCTCATCACGCTGGTGCTGTTCGCTACGGAACCGGTCCCTATCGACATCACCGCCATCGGGCTGATGGTGGCGCTGATCCTTCTGGGCCCGGACGGGGTGATTGACCTCACCGGTGTCGGCGTGAGCGAGGGGCTGTCGGGGTTCGCCAGCACCGCCACTATCACCGTGCTGGCGATGTTCATTCTCTCGGACGGCGTCCAGCGGACAGGTGTCGTCCAGCTGCTCGGCGCGAAGATCGTGAGCTACACCCGTAACTCGGAGTCACGACAGCTAGGAGCAACCATCGGCGTCGTTGGCCCACTGTCGGGGTTTATTAACAACACGGCGGCGGTTGCCATCCTCCTGCCGATGGTGACTGACCTCGCCCACGAGGGCGGTACCTCCCCCTCGAAGCTACTGATGCCGCTGTCGTACGCCTCCATGTTCGGCGGAACGCTCACGCTCATCGGCACGTCCACGAACATCCTCGCCAGCGAGCTCGCCATCGAGTATATCGGCCGTCCGTTCGGGATGTTCGAGTTCACCGCTGTCGGCGTGCTCGTCTCCATCGCGGGGACGGTGTATCTGCTCACCGTCGGGCGCTACTTGATTCCCGAGCGTATCCGTCCCCGCGAGGACCTCACCGAGGAGTTCGGGATGAGCGAGTACCTCACGGAGGTCATCGTGCGCGAGGACTCCCCTGCCATCGGCCGGACCGTCCGGCAAGCCGTCGGCGGGACGGACTTCGACGTGGACATCGTCCAGCTCATCCGTGGTAACGAGGTGTTCCTGGAGCCGATGGGCCAGAAGACCATCCGCGAGGGCGACGTGTTCGCCGTCCGCACGGATCGGGACACATTGATGGACCTGCTCGACGCCGAGGGGTTCGACCTCCTGCCCACGAGCGTCACGGAGGCCGACCTCGAGGCCGCCAGCTCAGAGCAGAATCTCGTTGAACTGGTCGTCGCGCCCGGATCCTCGCTGGTGGGAAAATCGCTGGCCTCGAACAACTTCCGGGCGCGCTACGACGCCACGGTGTTGGCGCTTCGCCGGGGGCCGGCGGTCATCCGCGAGCGGATGGATCGGGTCCCGCTTCGGGTGGGCGACACCCTGCTGGTCCAGGGCGCTAGCGCCTCGGTCGAACGGTTCGGCAGCGACCGGGAATTCATCGTCGCAGCGGAGGTCGAACGTCCCCAGTTCCGCCGCTCGAAGATGCCGGTCGCCGTCGCCATCGTCGCCGGCGTCGTCGC
>CAZLOO010000385.1:0-2729 GCA_964561055.1 uncultured Halobacteriales archaeon | reverse complement strand
GCCACGAGGATGCCGCGGACGTCGGCGTCGACGCTCTCGACGTACCGACGGAGCTGGCTCACGGCGTCCGGACCGACCCGCCGGCGCTTCAGTTCGAGGATCACCGGCCGGCCGTCGGCGTCGTATCCCCACACGTCGACGGGTCCGGCGGGTGTCTCGTACTCCTTCGCTTCGGGCCGGAACCCCGCCTCGATCAGTTCCCGGCGGGACGGCCCGCCGGAGTCATGTGTCCCACCTCCCTGAGAGGAACGCGAGCGATAGCGCTCCCGGGTGGTCAAAATGGGATTGTAAACAAAATGACGTATGCCGCCTCCCGGATTTGAACCGGGGACAGCTCGATCTTCAGTCGAGTGCTCTCCCAGTCTGAGCTAAGGCGGCGCACTCCGAACGACGACGACGGACAGTAAAGTCGTTACGAACTGCGGCCGCCGTCCCTGACGGCGAAGGCGGGGAATCGCCATCACCACCGTCCACCAGACAACCGTTGTCAGATGTCTAGCGAGGGGCTGACCGCGACCGTCACCGGGTTGATACCCCGACCGTCGCAACCGATTCCGAGGACCGCCCGCGGCCGGGCCGCAGAACTTGACCGGCCGCTCTCGGCTCCGAGCGAGGGGATATGAGACGGCCGTGGCGTCGTGGGGGGACGCCGGGCCCCAGCACGGTGCTTCAGCCCGTTGCGCCGCGGTCCGCTTCACCCGCAGCAGGAGGGGGTGTCTCCGGGAATCCCGTGGACGGCTCACTCGTGGCTGTGCTCGCGCAGCGTCGCCAGTGGTATCTCGCCGGTCACCGACTCGTTCGTCGCCGCGAGCACCACCGGCGGCGCGGCGCTGGCCTCGGCAGCCTCCAGCCAGCGCGGCACACAGACACACCAGCGATCTCCCGGCTCCAGGCCTGGAAAGTCCAGTTCCGGTCGCGGCGTGACGAGGTCGTTACCCTGGGCTCTGCTGTAGCTCAGGAACGCCTCGGTCATCACGGCACACACCTCGTGGCGACCAGGATCACGTCGGAGCGCGCGGCAGTGGCCGTCGCGCAGGAAGCCGGTCGTCGGGTCTCGGCTGCACGGCTCCAGTTCTCCGCCGAGGACGTTTCGGTCGGTCACGGGCCCGATATGCGCGGGTGCCCTAAATCAGGTTGGCTCGGCGGCCAGCCGGTTGCGAAGGCCGTAGCCTAGCATCGAGATCAGCGCGCTGAGGAAGCCGGCCCCGAGCACGAACGCGGCGAGGTCGCTCGCCAGCAGATACGCCGTCACAGTGACGAACCCGCCAGCCGGCAGCAACACGAGCACCGCGACGAGATACGGGTTCGCAGCCTCCCCCCGTGTCGTTTCCGGCATAGCCGCGCTTACGGGGCGGTACGAAAATAACGATTGCGGCCGGTCAGTCCTCGATGCTGTCAAGCGCCGCGTCCGGGACTTGATCACGTATTCCTGGGGGGATGTCTTCGGGGGAGAGCTCCGAGACGTCCTCCGGCATCCCTTCGGCCTCCACGCGATCGAACTCCGGGTCGAACAGCCGCAGCGCCGTGTTGATGGTATCCCAGTCATCCTCCTCGGCGGCGTCCCGGAGGCTCTTGGTGGGCGGAGCGAGCAGTTGGCCCACTAGCGCGTCAGCCAGCGACTCAACGGCCTCGCGCTGGTCGGCCGAGAGCTTCCCGTTGGCTTCGAGTTGCGTGATGGCGGTCGAGACCTCCCGCTCCTTGACGCGCTCGGCGCCCTCGTACATGGCGGCGATCACCTCGTCGGCGCGTTTGCGCTTGAACTGCGCGAGCAGGCGGTCCAGTTCCGTCTCCACCATCGCTGCCACCTCCTCAGCGGCGGCCGCGCGGCTGGCGCGGGTGGCGTCGGTTACCGACTCGATGTCTTCCAGGTTCCGCAGATCGACCCCGTCGAGGTCAGCCGCGCCCGCGGCGACATCCCGTGGCTGTGCCAGGTCGACGACCAGCGTCTCGCCGGCGTCAGCCAGCGCTGCCCGGTCGAGCACGGGACCGTCGCTGCCGGTCGCCGCGACCGCGAGGTCAGCGTCAGCCAGCGCCTCGCCCAGTTCGTCGAGACCGATCGCCTCCGTCGAGGTGTCAAGCGCCGCAACGACGTGTTCGGCGCGCGAACGCGTCCGGTTGGCGACGATCAGCCGGTCCACTCGGGGTGCCAGCGATCGGGCGGCCAGACTCCCCATCTCGCCGGCGCCGACGACCAGCGCGACCACGCCGTTTAATCCGCCTAATTCCTCGCTCGCGAGACGGGTCGCGGCCGACCCCATCGAGACGGCGCCCTCGTTGATAGCCGTCTCCGTGCGGGCGCGCTCCCCGACATGGATGGCCTTCCAGACTGCCTCCTCCAGGATTGGCCCAAGACCGCCAGCCTCCTCGGCAGCGGCGTAGGCGTCCCGCACCTGGCCGAGAATCTGGTCCTCGCCGACGACCAGCGACTCCAGCCCGCAGGCAACCCGGAGCAGGTGCTCCAGAGACTCCTCATGATCGAGCCATCGAATCGAGGCGTCCGGAACGCCCGCGACGACGTGGGTCAGCGCCTCGCGGCCGTCGACGGCGTCTTCCGTGACGACGTACGCCTCCGCGCGGTTGCACGTCGAGAGCGCGAACGCCTCGCGGACGTCCCCGTCTGCGACCAGCGAGCGGACCACGCCGCTGGCGTCGTCAGCGCCGGCGGCCTCGATGTGCTCCAGGTCCGCGTGCTGGTGTGCGACGCTCACCCCCGTCAGGACGCCTGTTCC
>CAZLOO010000384.1:0-2731 GCA_964561055.1 uncultured Halobacteriales archaeon | reverse complement strand
TTCTGCTGCTGGTTGTAACACTCTGTGATCGTTGTGTCCCCCCGACGGGGACGACTTAGCACGTCGTTACTGGTGACGCCCGCTGAGGGTGCGTACTCGCCGCCGACTGACGGCGCTGTTTTCATTCCACTCGCCAGTGCTGATTATCCGAGAGAAACTGACCATTTTAGCCGACAGGATACCGAGCGGACGTGCCGGGCAGTAGACGGCCGGCGTGGCGCACTCCACCCCCATCCCCCCATTGAGGCGCCACTCACGGGGCGGCTCTGCGAGCGCTATTCTGGCGGGCTGCCCCGTCGCCTCGTACCGGAACCTGTCAGTCTCACCGAGCGGTCGGCGCGCGCGAGTACCGTCAGCGAGAAGCACCTGTACGTCCGCGAACCCCTCTGGTAGTGGGTCCGTCCGGATGTAAACCGTCGCCGTCGCGTCGGGGTCCTCCGGCGAGCGAGCGTACCGACCGGCGGCCTGGGCAACGTGGGTCTCGCGAACGCTCGCGAGGGTCGTCATCGGGACGCCGGTACGGGCCGCCGCGAGGACGGCGCCGTACGATTTCCCCATCGTCGGGAGCGCCTCGACCAGCCGGCGGTCCAGCGACTCGATAGCGTCGACGATCGCCTGGACCGTCCGTTTACGCGCCTGCGCGACGGTCAGGTCCTGCTCGGCCCGCTTGTCGGCCGTCCAGTCCCAGCCGCTTCCGAGTGCGCGGGCCTTCGGCATGCTTGGCAGGACCGCGAACGGCTCACCATCGGAGCGGGCCGGGCCGACATACTCCGGGATGTGGGCGCCCCGTTCGCGGAGCGCGTCGACGGCTTTCTAGAACGCCTGGCCGCTGGGATACTCGGTCTCGCTGGTGACGATGCGCTCCTCAAGGGCGACCACCTGCAGCGCGTCCAGCCCGACCATCCCCTGCCGGTACACCCAGCCGTCATCGAACTCGGCCAGCCGCGTCCCGTTCTCGGAGACCGTCCACGAGGGGTCACGTGAGACGGACCCGTCGGCACGCTCTTCGGTCACGGGCGAGCGCAGGCGGATGTCGCTCGGGTGGATGTGCTGGATGGCGTCGAACACCGCCAGATGTCACCGGTCGTCTCCACGTCTACAATGGCCTCCCGCGAGCGGACCGGTTCACAAGTCAACTCCTCAGGCGTCCCCTCGGGGCCGGTCGCGTACGCGGCCACGAGGTCGTCGAGGAACTCCTGGGCCCGCCGCGTCTCGACGGGCGTCCTCGCGATGTGGGCGCCGGTCATCGCCATGTATCGGCCGGCGTCGTACACTTCGATCCCGGCGTCCGGGAAGTCCTCGTGGGTGGGCAGCGCTGCGTCGATCGACTTCACGTCCTCGGGGAGTTCGCCAAGGCAGACGATGTGGACGCCGGTGCCGCTGGTCGACACATCCGCGTACGACTCGACCCGCACGAGGTGCTCGCGCACGGTGGGATGAATCGCCCCCGTTTCCGGATCACGCACGTCGTCGTAGTCGATCAGGACGTGCGGATCCTCGGGGGCGTCCTCGCGGTTCGGAATCGTGAACGCCAGGCCGTGCTTGGGCAGGGCGTCGGCCCACCGCTGGGCCGTTTCGCGATCAGTCCAGAGGGTCGGGTCCTGGGCGCTGACGAAGCGGTCGGACTGGCCGCGGTGCTCGTAGGGCGCTCGGGGAACCTTCCGCCCGTCGTCGGTGGGCTTCTAGGTCAACCACTGCTCCCCATCGGCGAGGTCGGCGGGGTAAACGTCGTGCTCGACGGCGGGCTGGCTGCCGAGTCCTGCGGCTGGCTCGCCGCGTTCGTCGGGGGGAGGCTCGGCTGCCGGGGCCGGCCGCTCGCCGTTCTCGAGGCGCTCATGACACCGGTCACAGAGGGAACCGTTCCCGTCGACGTGGACGCTGTCTCGCTCGCAGCCGCGGATGTGACAGTCGGCGCCCGTCATCGCTCGCCCTCCGCGGTGACCGCCGCGATCGCACCGTTGTCACTGCCCCGAGTGTCGGTGACGGACGGGATGAGAGAGCCCCGTCGGGACCCCAACTCGCGGCACGACCGAGTCATTAGTCCACCCCTCCCGAGCGGACGGCAAGCGGCGTCCAGGCCTCGCTGGCGAGCTGCTCGGCGATGATCGAGCCGATCGCCTCGTCTTTCGTGGTCCGTTCGAACCGATACCAGCGCAGTCCTTCCTCGCCGGCCAGGTACTCGAACGGCGTGTAATCCTCCGAGCGCTCGATCCAGAACTTCAGGATGTCACCCCCGTGGACGCCGGTGCGGGTGGTGACCGACGCCGGGCGGGCCGTCGGCACCCACAGTTGCTCGACGCTATCGTCGGCCGCGAGCTGCAGGAGGAACTCGTCGGTGAGCGGGACTGGCGGCAACGCGAAAATGGGCGTCGTCGCGTCGGATATCCTGGCGTCGGTCACGCCGACCACCCCGTGTAGTCAGCAAGGGTCGTTTGCCCCTCGACGTCGGGGCGATCGGGCTCATCGCTCGGGACGGGGACGGGGACGTCTTCGGTGATCGTTTTACCGTCGGGCTGGGGGGTGACGTCGACGGTCTCGCCCTCACCGGCCCAGTGGGGCGCCTCGCTGAGCGGCTGGTCGGTGCCGTTGAGGGCGTGGCCCTCGTACCGGCGCCCACTCACGCCGCGACACCTCCGTTACCGGATGCTGCGGCTGGGGAATGACAAGATTCTGGTAAGTGCCCGGGGTGGGCTCCGAACCCACGATCTCCGCATATCCCAGGTCACGAGGT
>CAZLOO010000383.1:0-2737 GCA_964561055.1 uncultured Halobacteriales archaeon | reverse complement strand
CATGAGCGACACACAGGAGACCGAAAGCGAGCAGGAACTCGGCATCACCGAGAGCAAGGAACACGCCACCGGCGACTGGTACGCCGAGGTGGTACGGAAGGCCAAACTGGCCGACTACGCGCCGATGGGTGGATTCATCGTTACCCGGCCGCGCGGGTACGCCCTCTGGGAGGGGCTCCAGCGCCACCTGGATAGCTGGTTCAAGGAGACGGGGGTGCAGAACGCCTACTTCCCGGTACTCATCCCGGAGTCGTATCTGGAGCGGGAATCCGAAATCGTGGAGGGGTTCGACCCGGAGGTGGCGTGGGTCACCCACGGCGGGAAGGAGGAACTGGACGAGCGCCTGGCGGTGCGCCCCACCAGCGAGTCGATCATCACACCGTTCATGGCCGACTGGGTACGCTCACATAGGGACCTCCCCCTGCTGCTCAACCAGTGGTGCTCGGTGATCCGCTGGGAGGCCACCGACACGAAGCCGTTCTTCCGTACGAAGGAGTTCCTCTGGCAGGAGGGCCACACTGCCCACGCCACCCGCGAGGACGCCTACGACCAGACGATGCTGCGGCTTGACCAGTACGAGCGTCTTTACGAGGAGGTGCTGGCGATGCCGGTGCTCCGGGGTCGCAAGCCCGAACACGACAAGTTCCCCGGCGCCGATACCACGACGACCGTCGAGGCACTGATGCCGGACGGAAAGTCCGTCCAGGGTGCCACCAGCCACTACCTCGGCACCGGGTTCGCGGAGTCGTACGGGCTCACCTACACCGACGAGAACGAACAGGAACGGCCCTGTCATACCGCCTCCTGGGGCGTATCCTGGCGGGCGCTGGGTGCGCTGATCATGACCCACTCCGACGACCAGGGGCTGGTCGCTCCCCCGAGCATCGCCCCTGAGCAGGTGGTGATCGTCCCCATCTGGGGCGCCGAGAACCGCGACGCCATCCTGGAGTACAGCCGCGGGTTGACCAAAGACCTGGAGACCGCGGGGCTGCGGGTCCGCCTGGACGACCGGGACGGGCGCAATCCCGGGTTCAAGTTCAACGAGTGGGAGCTGAAGGGGGTCCCGCTGCGCCTGGAGGTCGGTCCCAACGAGGTCGAGGACGCGACCGTGACAGCCGTCCACCGGCCAGACGGCGAGCGCGAGCAGCTCGACCGGGAGGGAGTCGCCGCGGCCGTTGAGGAGGCCTTGGACGCCGTTCACGCGAAGCTGTACGCCGCCGCCGAGCGGAACCTCAAGGAGAACATCCGCGAGGCATCCTCCCGGGACGAGATACTCGGCACCATCGGGCGCCACGGCGGCTACGTCCGCACCGGCTGGTGTGGCGAGCAGGACTGTGAGGCCGAAATAAAAGAGCAGATCGCCGCGGAAATCGTGATGGTACCGATGGACGAGGACGCCGAGCCGGTCCAAGAGACCTGCGGCGTCTGCGGAGAACCGGCGGAGACGACGGCGTACTTCGCGCGGAACTACTGACCGCGCCCAGACATTATATCACGTGGGGAGCGTATATATGTCCTAGAGTCACTATAACAGGCTCCAACCCCTTGAGGGGAACTCTCTTGGGTCGCCCACACCCACTTCAGTATACTATGGGTAAGGGAAAGGACCGATCCGTGAGCGCCGCCGGACTCGCGGATCCCACTGAGACCCGTGCGGCCTGCGGCGTCGGGGTCGTGATGGACTTCGACGGCGGACGCTCGCACGGAACGGTATCGGACGGTCTCGAGCTCCTCGAGAACTTGGAACATCGCGGCACCACCGGTGCCGAGCGCAACACCGGCGACGGGGCCGGCATCACGCTGGAGCTCCCCCACGAGTTCCTCGCCGAGCAACTCGATGCGACGCTGCCGGACACCTACGCTGTCGGCTCACTGTTCCTCCCGACGGAGGCCCGCGCCCGCGAGCGGCTCCAGGAACTCGTCGAAGCGACGCTCGCCGACCACGGCGTGGAGACGATCGCCTGGCGGGAGGTACCGACGGACGCCGACGCGGCTGACCTCGGGGCGACCGCCCGGGAGTCAGAACCCGCGACATACCAGATATTCGTGCGACCCGCGAACGGCCCGGAGGGGTTCGACCGCGCGCTGTACGTCGGCCGCCGGGCCGTCGAGAACGCCGTCGAGAGCGGCGACTACGAAGGGGCCGACCGGTTCTACGTCTGCTCGTTGGACCGCGATATCGTCGTGTACAAGGGCCTACTGAAAGCCGACCAGTTGCCGGCGTACTACCCGGACCTCACCGATCCCCGGGTGCGCTCGACGTTCGTGATGGTCCACGCCCGCTTCTCGACGAACACGCTGGGGGCGTGGCACCTCGCTCATCCCTACCGGCGCATCATCCACAACGGCGAGTTCAACACGATTCAGGGGAACATCAACTGGATGCGGGCCCGCGAGGACGACCTCGAGCCCGTGGGCGACTGGAGCGAGAGCGAGCTGGAGACGATTAAGCCAATCATCGACGATCCGGAGCAGTCGGACACCGCAAGCGTGGACAACGCACTGGAGCTGTTGCTGGCGACCGGCCGCGATCTCCCCCATGCGCTGCGGATGCTCATCCCGGAGGCGTGGCGCGACCCCTCGACCGGCGTCGAGGGGGCCCGGCAGGACTGGTACGATTTCCACGCCTCACTGGTCGAGCCGTGGGACGGTCCGGCCTTCGTTGCGGCCACGGACGGCCGCCGGGTAGGGGCGGTGCTCGATCGCAACGGCCTGCGCCCCTGCCGGTACGACGTGC
>CAZLOO010000382.1:1489-2760 GCA_964561055.1 uncultured Halobacteriales archaeon | reverse complement strand
CCGGGCGCTGGTGAGCCCCTTTACCCCCTTGAGAATGGGGAACTCCCGCTCGCGGGTCCCGACCGCCTCGAGGGCATCGCTGTACTGGCCGGCGACGTCGACGGTGGTGCGCTGGACGGCCGTCACCCGGCCCCCGCAGTTGGGACACTCCGCTTGCCCGTCCGGCTCGGAGCTCTCGCGGCCGCAGTCCTCGCACTCGTAGACGGCCTCCGTACGGCTGTCACACTCCGGGCAGCGGGCCTCGAAGCCTACCGTCCCACAGTCCGGGCAGCGCTGGCGCGCGACGGACAGCTCTACCTGGCCGGCGCGGCCGCGCATCCCCTCTGTGTGGCCCGCGGCGGCAGCCACGTCGCGCTGGTCGCCGCCGGCCTCGCCGATGGGGAAGAGGGTGTGAACAGCCGGCGACAGCTCCCGATCCTCGGACTTCTCCGGGCGCCCCATCCGGTTGCCGATCCGGGTCGGCGCCCGCTCGCGCACCTCGAAGGAGGCGACGTGGTTCACCGCCTTGACGGCGCTGTCCCCGCCGTCGTACTCCCGGACGGACGCGGGCAGGTCGGACAGGCTCCAGTTCCGGTCAAGGTCATCGTCCAGCCCCAGCGACGCCACCAGCGGGGCGGCGTCGGGTACCGTTACCGTCTCCTCGCCGCGGCTGTGTTCGACGAGCAGCGCCTCCAGGACGTCACAGACTCCCTCCTCGCGCGGGAGCACGAGGGTCCGGCCCGGCTCCGCGCCGACCGCCTCGGCGCTGGCGCCGTCGCCCTCGGCGAACCGGCCCTCGCCCGCGGCGTTCGCCAGCCGATCGAACGCCTCGACCCCGATGTCGTGCCAGAGGTACGTGTACGTCGGGTGCAGGGGTGCGTCGTACTCCCGGGCCCACTCCAGGGCCTCGGTCGCGGTCGGCTCCCTGAGCTCCGTGTGGGGGTCGTCCCGCCACGCCTGGACCGGCGCGCCCGCGGCCTCGGCGTCCTGGACCCACCACTCGGGGGTGTACGACGCCGGCGCGAGCGGATGGTTGTTCTCGACGAACTCGCCGTAGTTGACGAGGTACTCGCCCAGGTCCAGCACGGCGTCCACGCCGTTGCGCAGTTCCAGCGCCTCCTCCGGATCGTCGATGCGTCGCACATCGCCGTTGGCGAGCCGCACGGTCGGCCCCTCGATGCTATCGACCGGCACCACGCCGGCGGCCTTTCCGGGGCGCTCGGTCTTTATTTGCGTGCCGGTCGCCAGGAAGTCGTCCACGAGATGCATCGTCGCCGGGTGGACCCCGGCGG
>CAZLOO010000382.1:0-1479 GCA_964561055.1 uncultured Halobacteriales archaeon | reverse complement strand
CCGTGGTTGCGCGCCCGGCCGTACCGCAGGCGAAACCCGCCGGCCTCGCTGGGGTGGGAGAACACCGGCCGGCCGGCGATGAGGTCCCGGAGGTACTTCTTCGAGGGCTCCGGCCGGGGCGGACCCAGGGCAGCCGGCTCCTCGTCGGGCGTCTCCCCGGGGTTCTCATTACTGTCGGCCTCCTCCCCGTCGTCGTCTTTCTCCCCGACGGTGCCCGCGACCAGATCCTTCAGCCACGGCCAGTCCACCTCCTCGAGGTCGTCCGTGTAGCGCTGTATCTTCGGGGCCTTCTGAGCGATCCCCTCCGCGAGCACGAGACACATCCCCCCGCGGGGGTTGTTCGTCCCCACCCGATCGAGATCACGGTAGCCCGACACCTCCAAGTCGCCGGTGGCCTCTCCGTCCAGGCAGATGGGAACGTTCCGGGCGATGAATCTCGTCTCGTCGTCTTTCGGCGAGTACTGGAGCCCGGTGTCGTCGTCGTACAGCCCAACCTCCTCGGCATAGCGCTCTACCTCCTCCTCGCGGGGCTTGTACTCCGACAGCCCTACCAGCGTCCGAGTGTAGTCCGCCACCAGCACGGACAGTGCCTGTGCGGTGCCGCCGGCGGACCGGATTGGCCCGGCGTAAAACACCCGCACGCACTCTGTACCGTCGTCGTTCTCCATCGCCTCGACGCGGTCGATCCCCTCGATGGGCGCCGCCACCACCCCCTCGGTGAGCAGCGCGACCGCCGTGCGCACCGCCCCTTCGACCTTCTCTGCCGGGGTGTCGTAGTCGCCGACCTCCCCCTCGGCGAACGCTCGGGCGAGTTCGAGGGCAGCCTCCTCGCGACTCACGGACGGGTCGGCCTCGTACTCGCGCACTCGGTCGGCCACCCCGGGGATGTCCAGCACCTTCTCCACCCGGTCGGCCATGTCCCGGGCGACCGGGATTTCCACCTCATCGGACGGGTCGTCGCCGCGTTTGCGCGCACGCTCGGCGACCGACAGTGCCCGGTCGAGTTCCGCCTCCAGTCCTTCGAAGTAGCGCTTGTGGCGGTCCATCAGCGACCCGTCGGGGCCAGTACCCCCCGCCCGGTCCCCACGGCGGCGGCTTCGCAGTCCATACGCTTAGGGTGGGTGGACAACTCAAAAACCCTCCGCCAGCGCCCTGAGTCAGGCCCAGTCGCCCAGCTCGACGGCGTCCTCCAGCGGTGTCGAGAGCCACGCCTCCTCGCGACAGAGTTCGGCGATGAGCAGCCGGTCGGTGTCGACGGCGGCCATCACCTCGCAGTCCCGTTCGGACGTGACCTCGGAACTCATGCTTGAGATAGGTTGGCACAGCATCATAAGCGTGCCGGTAACTCCCTCACTCTGGTATTACGACCATGGGGGCGGCGTCAGGTCTAACACCCGACACGACGAACCGCCGGTATGCGCATCGAGTACGACCGCGACACCTGTATCGGGATGTTCCAGTGTGTCGCCGAGTGGGACG
>CAZLOO010000381.1:0-2772 GCA_964561055.1 uncultured Halobacteriales archaeon | reverse complement strand
TGGCGCTCCACCTGGACCACCGCCGGCGGGACGCGGGCGGCGGCCAGCAGTTCCTCAAGTTGGTCGAGCGAGACGTTGCACACTCCTAGCGTGCGCGCCAGCCCGCTGTCATGGAGCCGCTCCATGTCCGCCCAAGTCTCGGTCAGCGGGCGGTCGACCGTCGCCCGCTCGCCGTCTTCGGTGGGGAACGCCAGCGCCTCCTGCTCGTCGGGGGACAGCTCCGCGAGTTCCCGGAGCGGCCCCTGGTAGGCCCACGCTTCCGGCCAGTGGAGCATGTAGCAGTCCAGCGACTCCACTCCGAGGGCATCGAGGCTGCCCTCGCAGGCCTCTCTTAGGTGGGCGTGGTTCGTGTTCCAGGCCTTGCTGACGAGAACCAATCCCTCCCGGTCGGGGGTGCCAGGGGCGTCGAGCAGGTCGCCGATGCGCGCCTCGTTGCCGTACAGCTCCGCGGAGTCGAACAGTCGATAGCCTGCGTCCAGTGCCGTTGCGATGCTGTCGATCCGGTCCACGTACTCCCCGTCGCGGTAGCGCGAGCAGCCAAAGCCCACCGGCGGGAGCCTGACGGCGTGTGCCCGGCCTCCACTCTCGCCGTTGCCACCGTCGGCGGCCGGCCGCGCCGGTGGCCCTTCTGGGGAGCCCGGTTCGAGGCCGAACGCCCGGACGGAGACGGGCCCGCTCGACTCCACGGCCGCCTCGATGGCGTTGCAGACGTCGACGACGTGGGCACCGCGGCGGGCGCCGGCAGTAGGGCACCGGCCACGACGGATGGCGACTGCCAGCCGCTCCGGCCCGGCGACGTAGGGGCGCTCCGCGGGCGGTACCGGGTGCGGGGCGGCGACGTACTCCCTGCCCGCGCCGCCGGTCGAGACGGCGTCGATCTCGGCGATGAGCGCGCCGCTGTCAGCCAGGTAGAGCGAGCCGTCGTCGCCGTGGAGCTCCAGCCCGTTGAACTCCCGGCTTCGGTGGGAGGCGTACATGCTGGCGGTGAGCCGGACCGTCGGCCCGGCGGCAAAGGCCAGCGTCGCTTCGACGTGGGGCGGCCGCTCCGGGCGGCGGGGCTCGCGCTCAGGCCAGGCATCGAGGGCGTCGGCGACCCGGACCCACTCAACAGGGCCAAACCAGTCGGCTAGCAGCGTCAGCGGGTAGACGGCGCCGTCGTACAGCGGCCCGACGGAGAGGAACGAGCCGGGGCTGTCATGCCACTCAGTCACCCGGCCGACGTGGGCGTGGGCGTAGCCCAGTCTGACGGGACCCAGGCGGCCGTCGCCAGCGAGCCAGCGGGCGTGGCGCTGGGCGTCACACCGGTGGTTGATCGGCGCACAGCCGAGCGCCAGGTCGTTTCCCTCGGCCGTCTCGACGAGGGCGGCGGCGGCGTCGGCATCGAGGGCCAGCGGCTTCTCGCTGAACACGTGTCGGCCGGCCGCCAGGCAGTCCCGGGTCACGCCCGCGTGCGCGGCGTGGCTGGTGAGGTTCACGACGAGCGGGGCGTCCTCGGCGGCGAGCATCCTCTCGAGCTTTGCGTAGGCGGCCGCGCCGTGCTCGGCCGCCAGCCGCCTGGCCCGCTCGCCGTCGAGGTCACACACAGCCGCCAGGTCGAGAGTCGAGCCGTCGAGGCCGGCAGCGTACCGGCCCGCGACGTCGCCAGCGCCGACGAACGCACACTGCATAGCCCTACCAACAGCGGGAAACACAAAAGCCGCCCGAGGTCGGCCGGCTCAGCGGCGCCCGTCCAACACCTTCACCGCCGACAGCACGGGGTCCAAGGTGGTGTTGAACGGGGGAGCGTACGCGAGGTCGTAGTTCGACAGCTCTTCGAGAGTCACCCCTTCCGTGACCGCGCCGACGAGAGCGTGGCCCCGGTGGACGGCGCCCTCGCCGTACTCCGAGACGGGACTGCCACCGAGCACAGGGCCGCTCTCGCGGTCCGCGGTGAGGGTGACGGTCACGGTGCCGCCCTTTAGATAGTAGCCCGCTCGGGACTTGGCATCGATCGTGACGGTGACGGGGGCATCGCTGGCCTTCGCGGTCAGTGCCGCAAGCGTACTCGCCTACGGCGTCGAGAGCAGGGGGACGTAGTCACCGGAAGCGAAGCGACGTAGCCGCCCTACCCGGTGTTCTTCATTCCGGCGGCGATACCTTTCACCGTGAGCCGCAGGGTGCGCTCCTCGCTCTCCGTGCGGTCCTCGCGGTCGAGCAGGCGGGCCTGGAGCAGGTTCAGCGGGTCCACGTACGGATTACGCCGGCCGAGGCTGTCGGACAGCCAGTCCCGACTGACCAGCGACTTCCGGCCGGCGATGGCGGTGACGTGCTCGACGGTTCGCTCGTACTCCGCCTTCAGCCGCGGGAAGAACCGCTCGCGCAGCGACGGCTCCGCGAGGGCGGCGTACTCGGCGGCGATCTCCATGTCCGGCAGGGTGTCGTGATCGCCACCGTCCTCCAAGTACGCCTCGATGCCGGCTCCCAGCGCGTACCAGCCGGTGATGATACACCGCGACTGGGTCCAGGAGAACACCCATGGGATGGCCCGCAGGTCCTCGACGGTGCGCTCGCCGGTCCTCGAAGCGGGCCGAGAGCCGAGATTGAGGTCCTCGATGACGCCGATAGGGGTGGCCTGGCCGAAGTACGAGACGAACCCCTCGGACTCCAAGAGGTCGCGGTACTCCGCGCGGGCGGCCGCGGCCATGCGCTCCATCGCCTCGCTCCACCGGTCAGGGAGGTCCACCTCGGGAGACTCGATGGCGGCCTTCCGGGCCCGGAGCTGGGCGTTGAGCA
>CAZLOO010000380.1:0-2787 GCA_964561055.1 uncultured Halobacteriales archaeon | reverse complement strand
GGTGCTGGTTCAGCCCGAACTCCGGGTCGTCGTTGCCGGAGTAGACGTACCACTCGCCCTCGCTGAGACCGGTCTGCTCGGCGATCACCCCGCCAACGTTCAGCGTCGCCTCGTGGAGCCGCGGCTCCTGGTCAGTGGTCAGATCTGTATGGACGATGACACCGTTGAGCGCGATGTCGCCCGGCTCCAGTAACGCCCGGGTCCGCCGGTAGAGGTCCTCGTCGATAGTGTCCATACCCTCCCTCGGCGGGCGAGAGTCATACGGCTGGCGGGTCCGTGCCACAACGCCCCTTCGGTCGCCGACCACTCACGGCGTGCAGCAGGACGCCACCGTGACCCATGTGATGAAGTGGCGCCCTCCTCGTGGTTGTAGACGCGATCGGGCTGTTAGTGGCCGACAGCCACGTCCGGGGCGACGCGCCGCCCTCGTCAGGCCTATCAACGGGCTGGCCGAACCCGGGTCATGGAACGCTCTCGCGACCTGTACGATCGCGCGCTGTCGGTGCTTCCCGGCGGGGTGAGCTCCCCGGTCCGAGCGGTCCCGCGCCCGTACCCGTTCTTCGTCCAGCGGGGGGACGGCTGCCACATCATCGACGCCGACGGCAACCGATACGTGGACTTCGTCAACGGCTACGGCCCCCTGTTGCTCGGCCATGACGTTCCCGAGCCGGTGCAGGCGGCGGTGCAGTCCTACGCCAGCGAGGGCCCGATGTACGGCGCCCCGACCGAGGTGGAGGTGGAGCTCGCGGAATTCATCGCCCGCCACGTCCCGAGCGTGGAGATGACCCGCTTCGTCAACAGCGGTACGGAGGCGACCGTCTCGGCGGTCCGACTCGCCCGAGGGTACACCGGCCGCGAGAAAATCGTCGTCATGCAGGGCGGCTACCACGGCGCCCAGGAGTCAACCCTCGTCGAGGGCGAACCCGGCGACGTTCACCCGTCCTCGCGGGGGATACCGCCCGCCTTCGCCGACTACACCGTGCCGGTGCCGTTCAACGACGCGGAGGCCGCCGAAGAGGTGTTCGAGGAACACGGCGAGCAGATCGCCGCCGTGCTGGTCGAGCCGATACTCGCGAACAACGGCATCGTGATGCCCGTCGAGGGGTACCACGAACGCCTCCGGGAGCTGTGTGACGACCACGGCGCACTGCTGGTGTTCGACGAGGTAATCACCGGGTTCCGGGTGGGCGGGCTGGGCTGTGCGCAGTCGGAACTAGGCGTGACGCCCGATGTCACCACGTTCGCGAAGGTGATGGGCGGGGGTTACCCGGTGGGTGCGGTCGGCGGCCGCGCCGAGGTGATGGAGCAGTTCGCTCCGACCGGCGAAGTGTTCCAAGCCGGCACCTACTCCGGGCATCCCGTGGGGATGGCCGCCGGATTAGCTACCTTGGAGTTCGTCGCCGAGAACGACGTGTACGACCACGTCAACGCGCTTGGCGAGCGGATGCGGCGTGGCATCGCTGACATCGTCGCCGACCGGGCGCCCGGCTACACCGTCGTCGGGACTGACTCGATGTTCAAGACGGTCTTCACGCGCGCGGACTCCCCGCCGCAGAGCGGCCCCTGCGCCGCAGGCTGTGTCCAGTCGGCGGACTGTGCTCGCGCCGCTGACTGCCCGAAGAACGCTGCCGATGTCGCCGCCGCCGCCACCGACCGCTGGGAGCGGGTGTTCTGGCCGTTCATGCGTGATCAGGGCGTCTTTCTCACACCTAACCAGTTCGAGAGCCAGTTCATCAGCTACGCCCACACCGAGGAGGACGTCGATACCGCGCTGGAGGCGTACAAGGCGTTTTTTGAGTAGTCCAGATCGACTGCCCGACCGGCGGACGTTTCTCGGCGGCGCTGTTCACGGCGTATGGCCCCTCCGTGCTCGAACTCACTCAGCGCGACGCGGCGTTCTATGCCGCCCCGGCCCTCCTCATCGGCGGCACGTTGCTCGCGCAGTATCTCACGACCGACACGACTCCGGAGACGACGGCGTGGTCGGTGGCTGCCCTCGGAAGCGTGTTGCTCGTCGTCCGGCTGCTGGTCGGGCTCGCCAGGCTGCTCGGGGTGATCGGCGATGAGCCCGTCGACGGCTACCGCGAGGGCCGGGAGGGGAGTCAGTAGTGTTCAGAGAGCCACGGCGCCAGCGCCCCTGCGACGGCGTGTGCCAGCGCTGACTCCCGGTCGATGGCGCCCGCAGTGAGCACGCCGGCTGCTCCCTGGTCGCGGGCCACCCCCTCCTCGCCGAGCACGTCGTCCATTACGGGGCCGAGCTCCTCGCCAGCTCGAACACGCTCGGCGATGGCCGCCGGGAGCGGCAGCGTCGGTCCGCCGCCGCGAGCGAGGCGGTCGCCGTCCGTCGCGGCTGCCCACATTACCAGTGCTAGTTCGCCGTCCTTCCCCTCAACGCCGCCCTCGATTCCGATCCCGAGATCGGCCCCGTCGAGGGCCGCCCGCGCCCGGTTCTCGGCGCCCCGGACCGTTTGCTCTCGCCCCCGAGGTTGTTCCGGCACGCCCGAGTCGACGGCGACGGCCCGCACGCTGGCCCCGAGCGGTCGGGCTGCCTGCTTCGTGGCGGCGAGTTTGACAGGATTCCCGCTCCCGACAGCGATGTCCATACGGCAGGGTGAACAGGCGGGGACTTGGCTACTGTGCTGCCGATTCGCGGTTGGGGGCGTTGGGAGCGTCGTCAACGGCCGTCGACGACTCGCTCGCGGCCGTCCCACTCGGCGGAGTTGTCCTGTGGCTCGTAGCCCAGCACCTCGCGGGCGCGCTCGATGGAGTAGTACTTCCGGTCGTTGT
>CAZLOO010000379.1:0-2799 GCA_964561055.1 uncultured Halobacteriales archaeon | reverse complement strand
CGATGCTGACGGGGTTGTCCGTGAACGTGCTGCAGGGGTCGAGCACCTCCTCCAGTTCCGCCCGGACGCGGGACTCGCTCACCGACATGGTCAGTCGGCCGCCGCTGGCGGCGACCCGGTGGCATTCAGCGACGACCACGGCTCCGGGCGGTCGTCCAGCTCGGCCTTGCGTTCAGCCCACTCGTCGTTGGCAACGGTCTCGCGCAGGTCGTCCGGATCCACGCCGAGGAATCGCAAGGCGTTCTCCCCGAGGATCTTGCGTTTTATATCGCCGGTGAGCTTCGGGTAGCCGTACTCCTCGCGCATCTTGCGGGGGATCTGGAACTCGTCCCAGAACCGCTCGATTAGCGGCTGGGGATGGACCAGCGTGGCGCCGGTGGCGAACATGATCCGGTCGGGGCCGGCCCACATGAGCAGTTCGCCGAGTATCCTCGCGAAGTCCCGCGGCTGGGCGATCATCAGGCTCGCGGTCACCTCGAAGTTCGCCCATACGTTCGGATATCGGCCCAGCAGGAACTTCGTCTCCTCGAGGAAGGAGAAGCCCGCGTGGACGATCTCGAAATCGATGTCCGGGAACATCCCCGCCGCGTCGTGGAAGTCGTCCACGCCATAGTACTTGTACGCCGTCCGGCCGATGGGGACGGCTTTGTGGACGCTCATGTGTTCGACGCCGAGGTCGTCGGCCTTCTGGAGCAGCGGAATGCCGACGTTCGGGTCATCCAGCGCCAGCGAGAGGCTTTGACCGTTGCGGTACCGCACCGGATACAGCTTAATTCCCCGGACGCCCAGCTCCTTCACCTGATGTTCCATCTGCTCGAGACAGTCGTCGGCCAGCGGATTGACACTGCCTAGCACCTGAACGCGGTCGGGGTTGCGCTCGCGGAGCTTCAGCCCGCTCTCCAACGATGAGTAACCGTCGTAGAAGTAATCCGTGATCGCCGTGGAGTGGTACACCGCGTAATCGATGTCGCTCTCCAGGAAGATCAACTCCTCCAGCTCCTCGGCGGTCTGGTTCTTGTAATACTTCTCCGGCGGTATCTCGTACCCCGGCGGTGTGAGGTTGCCGACGAGGCCGTAGGCGGTCTGGTCGAACTCGCGGGCCACCTCGTTTTTGTAATTGTCCTCGCTGTGGTTGTACGTGTGGACCGTCGCGTCCACGACGAGGTTATCCTTGTACATGGTGGCGACTCCCGTAACGCGTGACCCTGTCGTGTCATAAGTGTACCCCCGGGGCCGAAACCGCATGAGGGAAGTTCGTCGCTGCCGAACGGATCCGAGACTGCGGTTTTATTAGCTCCGCCGGCGAGCGGGTGAGCGATGACGGAGCAGTCGGAGCGGCCGTGGGTCAAGCAGTACCCCGACGAGTGGCCGCGGACCGCTGATTACCCGGAGATACCGGTGCCGGAAATACTGCGCCGCCGCGCCGGGGAGTTCGCCGACCGGACGGCCATCGCGTTCCGGGGGGAAGAACTGACGTACGCGGACCTGCTGGCGGCCGTCGAGCGGACGGCTACGGCGCTGGATGCGGTGGGCGTCGAGGAGGGCGAGCACGTCGCCGTCTGTATGCCCAACTGTCCCAAGTTCACTATTAGCTTCTACGCCGTCCAATGGCTCGGGGCGGCGGTTGTCCACACTTCCCACGAGTACACCGAGCGGGAGATGGAGCGGGTGCTCGACCGGACGGACGCGCGCGCCGCGGTCGTCGGTCACGAACAGGCCGACACGCTGGCGGGCGCGGTCGACGCTACCGGCGTTGAGCGGGTGCTGGTAACGGTCCCGGGCGACGAGGAGCCGGTGAACGCCGACATCGTCGCCGAGCGCAGCTGGGAATGGTTCGAAGACGCCACTGATACGGCGCGGGACCCGCCGCCGGTACGCCCCGGGATGGACGACACTGCCTCCCTGCTGCACACCGGCGGCACCACCGGGTTCCCCAAGTCCGTGCCAGTCACCCACCGCTATTGGACGCTGACGACCGCCCAGGGAGAATTCGTCGACCTGTGTGCGTACCGCGAGGACGGCACGGTCGAGCGTGGCGAACAGGTGATGACCGGACTGATGCCGATGTTCCACCTCAACGGCAACTGGACGGCAAACCTCTACGGCGTGTACAACGGCGCGACGGTGGTGCTGTACTCTGACTTCGAGCCCGATCGGGTGCTGCGGGACATCGAGCGCTACGGCGTCACCCACATGCACACCGTCCCGACGATGCTGACGGCGATGCTGGAACACCCCGACAGCGCGGAGACGGACTTCTCCAGTCTGCGGCACATGGCCGCCGCGAGTGCGCCGGTACCGATCGAGACGAAGCGCCGCATCGAGTCGCTCACCGGGGCGCGCATTTTCGAGCTGTACGGCCAGACCGAGACCTCCTGGACGACCGCCGAACCACTCTCGAACCGTCGTGAGGGCTCCTGTGGCCTCCCGATTCCAGGAGTCACCATCGACATCGCCGATGTGGATACCGGCGATCGACTCCCGCCTGGCGAGGTTGGGGAGTTCGTCGTCAAGGTGGACGACCACACGATGGGCGGCTACTACGACGATCCCGAGGAGACCGCTCGCACGATCCGAGACGGCTGGATCCACACCTCGGACCTGGGCTACCGCGACGAGGACTGGTTTTTTTATTACGTCGATCGAATGGACGATATGATCGTCTCCGGGGGCCACAACGTCTATCCCGCCGAGGTGGAGGAGGTGCTGTACGGCGCCGACGCCGTCAGCGAGGCCGCCGTCATTGGGGTCCCGGACGACTACCTCGGCGAGCAGGTGACCGCGTTCGTCGAACCGGAG
>CAZLOO010000378.1:0-2808 GCA_964561055.1 uncultured Halobacteriales archaeon | reverse complement strand
ACGAACTCCCCGTCGCGGGTGATGGCGCCGACGACGACGCCGTCCGGCAGGTTGCCGGCGATGTCGCGGATCGGGCGGCCGGCCGCCGGGGAGTCGGCGCCGATCTCCAGTTCCAGCACCTCCGCGCGGTCCCTCTCGATGATGGAGACGTTCTCGGCCTTCCGCTCCCGGGTGAAGCGGGTTATCTCCTCGGCAGTCGCCTCCCGCGGGCTCACCGCCACGTCCACCCCGACCGCCTCGAACAGGTCGACGATGGCGACCTCGTCGACGACTGCGACGGTCCGCCCGGCGCCGAGCCGCTTTGCCAGCAGCGCCGCCAGCAGGTTCTGCTGATCGTTGTCCAGGGACGCGACGAACGCGTCCGCCATCCCGACGTTCTCCCGCTCGAGGAACGACCGGTCGGTGGCGTCGGACTCCATCACCAGCGTCTCCGGGAGCCGTTCGGCCAGCCAGCGTGCCCGGTCGGGGTCCTGCTCGATCAGCCGGGGCTGGAACCCCCGCTGTTCCAGCAGGCGGGCGGTCTGGTAGCCGATCTCCCCACCGCCGACGATGACGACCTCCGTCGGCGAGTCCTCGTCGGGGGCGATGTCCGCGGAGAACTGGCGGGTGCTGTCCGGCGTCCCGATGACGACGAGGTCGTCGCCGGCCCTGATGACGGTCCTTCCGGAGGGGACGGTCACCCCGTCCTCGCGGATGATGGCCGCGAACGTGAGCGTGTCGAACTTGTCCGCCTCCGCGACGGTGCGGTCCGTCACCGGGCTGTCGGCGGGCACCTCGAACTCCGCCATCTGGACGGAGCCGCCGGCGTAGGTATCCACGTCCCGCGCGGTCGGCAGGCCAATGACGTTGACGATTCTCTTAGCCGCTAGCAGGTCAGTACACACCATGAAGTCGACGCCGAAGGCACCTTCCCGGAGCCGCCAGGTGTCGAGGAACTGGGGACTCTTCACCCGGGCGATGGTGAACGTGTCGCCCAGCACCTTCGCCGTCCCGCAGGTGATCAGATTCGTCCGGTCGTCGTCCGTGCTCGCGATTAGCATGTCCGCCTCGGCCGCGCCCGCCTCCCGGAGGCTTTCCGCGTCGGTGCCGTCGCCCTGGACCGCGAGCACGTCCAATTCGTAGGTGAGCGTCTCCACGCGCTCCGTGTCGATGTCGAGCACCGTCACGTCGTGGCCGTCCGACAGCGACCCGGCGATGGCGGAGCCGACCTCGCCGGCACCGACGACGGTGACCTTCACGCGGGGCTCACCCCGCCGGCCGACCGGGGGCCGTTCATATCACGCCGGAGGGGTGGGCCTCTCAAATCCGTTTCCGTTCGCGCCAATCAACGCTTATACCCCGTGGCCACGACGCGGCCACATGAACCTGACCGCCGTAACCTGGAGGGGTGTCGGATGACAGATCTCCTGGGGCACGTGCTCGTGCCGGTCGCCAACGAGGAGGACGCGGTCGCCACCGCCCGCGCGCTGACGCCGTACTCGCCGGCGCGAGTAACGGCGTTGCACGTCGTCGAGAAGGGCGGCGGGGTGCCGGACAAGACCCCCGTCGAGCAGTCCGAGCAGATAGCCGAGGTGGCGTTCGACGCCGTCCGCGACGTGTTCCCGGACGCGGAGAGCGAGACCGCCTACGGCCGGGACGTGGTGGCGTCGATACTGGACGCCGCCGCCGACCTGGAGGTCACGGCCGTCGCGTTCCGCCCCCGCGAGGGCGGCCGGCTGGCGCGGTTCCTCTCGGGGAACCTCAGCGAGCGGCTCATCACGGAGTCGGAGCTGCCGGTGCTGGCGCTGCCGCGCGCGGAGGACCACGAGGAATGACCGAGACGGGGGGGGAGCCGCGGTGAGCGCCGACGACGAGGAACTCGCGAAGGACCTCGGCCCGCTGGCGGCGCTGACCATCGGCGTCGGGACGATGATCGGCGCCGGCATCTTCGTCCTGCCCGGCACCGCAATCACTGACGCCGGCTGGTTCGCAGTGCTGTCGTTCGTGCTCGGGGGTGCGATCGCGCTGCTGACTGCGCTGTCGGCCAGCGAGCTCGGCACCGCGATGCCGCGCTCCGGCGGGGCCTACTACTACGTCAACCAGGGTCTGGGCCCGCTGTTCGGCTCCATCGCCGGCTGGTCGAACTGGCTCGGTCTCGCGTTCGCGTCGGCGTTCTACATGGTCGGCTTCGGCGAGTACATCCGCGCCATCGTCGGCCCGGAGTTCGTCCTGGCGCTGGCCGGCGCCAGCGTGACAGTCCCCGTCAGCGTCAAGGGGGTTGGCCTGCTCGGGGGCGCCTTCTTCGTCACGGTCAACTACATCGGGGCCAAGGAGACCGGCCGCCTGCAGAACGTCATCGTCATCATCCTGGTGGCGATCCTGACCGTGTTCACCATCTACGGCGCCAGCCGGGCCGCCCCCGCCAACCTCCCGCCGGGCAAGGGGCTCTCCCCGACGCTCACCACGACCGGCCTGATCTTCGTCTCCTACCTGGGGTTCGTCCAGATCACGAGCGTCGCCGAGGAAATCAAGGAGCCCAGCAAGAACCTCCCCCGGGCGGTCATCGGGAGCGTCGTCCTCGTCACCGCCATCTACGCGCTAGTGCTGATCGTGATGGCCGCCGCCGTCCCGCAGGGGTTCATCGAGGCCGTCCCCGGCGACCAGGTCGCCGTCGTCGAGGTGGGCCGGGAGATCTTCTCCGGGCTGGGCTCGTTTCTGGGGATCACCGCCGGCGGGCTGATGGCCGGCGCGCTGCTGTTCGGCGGCCTGCTGGCGACCGCCTCGAGCGCCAACGCCTCCATCCTGGCGTCCTCGCGGATCAACTTCGCG
>CAZLOO010000377.1:0-2825 GCA_964561055.1 uncultured Halobacteriales archaeon | reverse complement strand
CCCCGAACGCTTACACCCCGTCCCCACGTCCGGGATGTATGGGAAAGCGCGACCCGGTCGAGGCCCGGGCCGACCAGTCGCGAGATCTGTACGATATATCCACCTGGGAGCCGCGCACCGCGCTCGATCGGCTCGCCACCAGGCTGTACGGCGGCGCCCTGCTGGGCGGCCGGGTGCTGGTGGTGCTTGTCGCCGCACTGCTGACCGTCCTCATCGCCGGCGAGGCGTTCCTTGACCCCGTAATCGGCCTGCTGACGCTGCTGTCGGCGGTTCCGGCGCTACTGCTCGTCGGGTACGTCTACTACACCGACGTCACCACCAGCGAGCCGCTCGGGCTGCTGGTTGCCACCTTCCTGCTAAGCGTCGTGCTCGCGAGCTTCGCGGCGGTCATTAACAGCAGCTTCTCCTTTCTCAGCGAACTCGGGCCGTTAGTGTTCGTGTTCTTCTACCTGGTCGTCGGGCCGGTCGAGGAGACGGTGAAGCTGCTAGCGGTGCGGCTGTACGCCTACCGAAAGCCTTCGTTCAACGCTGTCATCGACGGCGCGGTGTACGGCGCAGTCGCTGGCCTAGGCTTCGCCACTATCGAGAACGCTATCTATATCCAGCAGGGGCTGGACCCAACCGGTCAGGGGAGTCAAGCGTTGGCGTTCACCCTACAGGGGCTTCTCGACGGTACGGACATTACCGCTACCCGAGCGCTCGCAGGACCGGGCCATGTCGTGTACAGCGCCTTCGCGGGCTACTACCTCGGCCTCGCGAAATTCAACCCGGAGAATGCCGGCCCCATCGTCGTGAAGGGGCTGCTCATCGCGGCGTTCATCCACGCCACGTACAACTCCCTGGTCGGAATCGCCGTCGGGCTCGCCTCCATCGCCGTCCCCGCGGCGCCCCAGCTGGCGCTGTTTTTCGGCTTCGTCGTCCTTTACCAGGGGGTGTTCGGCGGCCTGCTGGTCAGGAAGATCAACCGCTACCGTCGGGCCTACCGCACTGTCCACGGAGACGGGGACGACTCCTTCTCCGTGGAGCCGACGGAATTCGACGCCTGACTATCCCTCGTCCAGCACCGTGTTGATGTCCGACCCGCCCTCCCGATCGAGCAGCCGCTCGACGTACTTCGCAAGGACGTCCACCTCGACGTGGACCGGGTCACCGACGCGCTTCTCTGAGAGGTTCGTCAGCTCGTAGGTGACGGGGATAACGGCGACGTCGAACGCCTCGGTTTCGAGCGCCGCCACCGTCAGCGAAATACCATCCACGGTCACTGACCCCTTCTCGACGACGTATCGCGCAAGTCCATCGGGCAGCGAGAAGCCGAACACCCAGTCGTCGCCCACCTGTTGGACCTTCGTCACCGTCGCCGTTGCGTCGACATGCCCCTGGACGACGTGGCCGTCGAACCGGCCGTCAGCCGCCAGCGCCCGCTCCAGGTTCACCGCGTCACCTGGCTCGATGCTGTCGAAGTACGTCCGTTGGACTGTCTCCTCTGAGAGGAATACTGAAAACGAGTTGCCGTCCTGCTGCTCGACGGTAAGGCAGGCGCCGCTGACGCTTACGCTCTGTCCCTCCGACAGCTCGTCAGCGAACGACGCCCCCACCCGGAGGCGGCACCCGCCCGCCTCGCGCTCGACGGCAAGCACTTCCCCAGCCTCCTCGACGATGCCGGTGAACATACCTGCTGTACGGTCCCCCTACGCCAAAGAGTTCCGCTCGGCGCTCCATCCGCTGAAATCTCATCAGGAACTGACCGACGACCACATCCGGGACGCTGAGTTTTTGCCCTGCGACGCCGAACTTCCCCTATGCCGCGGGGTATTCTCGAGACGGTCGGTCTGGCGGCGACGCTCATCTTCGCCATCCCCATCGGCCTGCTCGGGCTGAACTTCCTCGTCGACGGCCGCTACCTCTTGGGGATCGGGTTCGTTGTCGTCGCGGTCCTGATGGTCACTCTTCAGGAGTACGTCACCTCGCCAACGGATCTCCCCGCGAAGGCCGCCGAGAGGGTCGTCGACATCATGATCGAGGCCCCCGAAGAGACCGACGAGGAGTAATTACTGCGTCGCCGCAGGCGGCTCCTGTGCCCGCTCGATCAGCTCCCGCAACGGCGTGTCCCGGGGCTCGTTGTAGAGCAACACATCGATCGGCAGCGTTGGTGCCCCGTCCACCAGATCCTCTAGGAGAACCAGCCGCTCCCGTGCGCGAGACATCCCGACGTAGAATACCCGACGCTCGTTGTCCGTCAGCGTCGGGACTGGATCCGTGTGCTTTGTGAACTCTGGCACCCCCGGCACCGCCTCCGTATCCTCAACGGTGGCAGCCATCTGCTCGACAACCTTCTCCGTGAGGTCCGTGGCGACAAACACGTGATCGGCCTCCCGGCCCTTCGCCGAGTGGATGGTGCCGACCCGGACGCGGTCCGCGTCCACGTCGCCATAATCCCCCGCGAAGTAGGCGTCCACGGAGCGCTCCTGGAAGCTTGAGATGCGCCGTACCATGTCCCCGGCACTCCCCGGCCCCGGCATGAACGGCGCCAAGTTCGTAACGAACTCCGGTTCGACCTCCATGTCCGTGAGGTCGTCCACGCCCTCGGCGTCCTGTCGCTCGTCGACAGCGTCGAACAGCTCGTCGCGGTCGTTCGTGCCGAAGGCAGCTGACTCCAGCATCTCCGCCAGCCGGCGAGCCTGCAGCCCGTCGATGGGCTCGCCCCGCTCGACGGACTCGACGGCCTCCACGTAATCCGTCAGCCGGTCGGTCCACATCCGCATGTCCGTCAGCGACTGGAAAGGGATCCCCTGACCGACGAACTCGTCCATGAACTGGAACATTTG
>CAZLOO010000376.1:0-2825 GCA_964561055.1 uncultured Halobacteriales archaeon | reverse complement strand
CGCATCTTGCACGGAGTCACTTCCCGGCTTTCGTGGGCAACTCACTCAATACAGCCAGTCAACGTATCGCGACTACAGGATGTTCAGCGCTACCGCCTGGTCAATCCTACTATTTGTCACCGCGAGGATGAACGGTACGTATGGGTAGTGATGGTCTCATTGAGCTGGATCAGGAATGTTGGGTAGCGTTCGCAAAATACAATCTGGTGCTGGCAACAGCATTCGGTGTTCTCGCCGTAGGTACCCGCACGCTGCTGGCGGACAACGTCTTATTACTCGTCGAAAACGGGGCACTCGCGCTATTATTCGGCGCCGTCCAAACGTACGCATGGCTCTCATCCTGACGTGTTTCGGTTCCGGCTACCGAAGACTCTGTGCCGACTGGGGGCGATATCCGGCCACGTCAATCTGCGGGTGCTGTGGTGCTCGGGACCGGGGAGTGACTATCACTGTGGCTACCACGACGAGGCGTCCGCCAGCATCTCCGACTCGGCAGCCCTCACGACAACGGGGGTGGTGACCGCCGGTCATCTCTGCGCCGGGCGGCGGCCCGTGACCACGAGCAGAACCATTCGTGGCCGGCAACCCTCACCGACTGGCGTCTCGGGAGAGCTCCTCAAGAGTCGACCCCGCTCGCGACGACGTCCCAGCAACTCTTTCCTCCATCCGAAGTCCAACCAGCACCCTGGTGGTTTATTTCACCCGTCATGTCAGACGACGAACTGCGACGGCGATCGTTGCTGAAGTATCTCGGCGCATCCGGTGTCAGCGTCACCCTCGCCGGCTGTAACCTCCGCCGGGATGGGACCGCTATCACCGATACCACGGCTGAGACGTCGACCGATACTACGACTGAGACGCCGACCGATACCACGACGGAAGTCCCAACGGAGTCGCTGACGCTGCTGCATGATACCCACGTTGGGGGGCGCCTCGGACCCAGCGACGCCGACGACAACGAGAACATCGAGAGCTATTTCGGCCTGATGGACGACCTCGCCGAGCCGGACCGTACGCTGCGACTGGGCGCCGGCGACGACCTGGGGTCGTCGGCGCTGTCGTCGGAGTTCGAGGGGCGACACATCGTCGATCCCTTCGAGGCCGGCGACCTCACCCACGACACCTTCGGCAACCACGATTTCGACTTCGGACCGGACGTCCTCCGGGCCCGGGTCTCCGAGACCGAGGACTTCCTGTGGGTCAGCGCCAACGTCGACGAGCCTTCCGGCGAGGTGTTCGCCGGCGCGGAGGGGGCTGAGCGCTACGACATCGTCGAGATGGTCGGCGTATCGATCGGGATCACGGGCGTCCTGACCCCGCGAGCCAGAGAAGTGACGAGCCTGGGCGACGCCGAGGTCAGAACCCCGACCGACGCGCTCAACGAGGTCGTTCCGGAGATGCGCGACGCCGGCGCCGAGGTGGTCGTCGTGATGTCTCATGTCTCCAACGATTTAGCGCGCAACGAGATCGCCCCCAACGTCGACGGGATCGACGTCATCGTCGGCGACGACGCCGCCGAGAAGTTCGACGAGGCGGTCGAGATCAACGACACCGTCCTCTCCTTTGTCGGCGACGAGTACGACTTCCTGGGCGAGGTCACCCTTGAGGTCGGTGACGGCGAGATCCAGTCCTACGACCGGGCGGTCTATGACGTCAGCGAGGAGGAGACCGAGCCGAACGAGGCTGTCGAGGCGGTCGCCGACTTCTACCGGCGCCAGGTCGACAGCGAGGTGATCGGCGAGAGCACGGTCCCACTCAATTGCGTGAGCGAGGACCTCCGCACCGGGGAGACCAACATGGGCAACTTCGTGGCCGACGCGGTCAGGGCCGACGTGGAATCCGACGCCGTGATCCAGAACGGCGGCGGCATCCGGACGAACACGCTGTACCCGCCGGGGAACGTCACCGACCTGCTCATCCGCCAAATCCTGCCGTTCGGCAACACGACCATCGAACTGGAGGTGAGCGGCCAGACCCTCCACGACGCCCTAGAGAACGGCGTCAGCGAGGTCGAGAGCCTCGAGGGGCGGTTCCCGCAGGTCAGTGGCTTGGAGTTCGCCTGGGACCCGGAAGCCGAGCCGGGCGACCGGGTCGATCCGGCCGACGTCACCGTCGGCGGCGATCCGCTGGACTTGGAGGCGACCTACACCCTCGGGACAAACAACTTCATGGCCGAGGGCGGCGACGGATACGACATGCTGCCGGCAGCCACGCAGACCGGTGCCGGCGAGACGGACCTCGCCCAACTGGTGATCGACCGGATTCGGGAGCGGACGCCCATCTCCCCGGAAGTCGAGGGGCGGATCACCCGGCTTTGAGCCGGCCGTCGTGCCGACATCGGAGCGGGCCGGATCGGTGGACGCTCCGCCCAGGGTCGACGGACGCGCGCACCCATTAGTCCCGGGACGGTGTCGGAGCTCGTGCCGGTCGCCCACAAGCGCGTGGTGAACGCGTTCAAGATTCTGAACCGCGAGCTGCAGCTGCCCGTGCCGCCGATGCGGCCGGTTGATCACGTGCCGCGGATCGTCTCGGAACTGGGGCTGGGGCGGGATGTCGAACGGGAGGCACGCCAGTTGGCCGAACGGGCTGTCGAAACCGGCGTGGCGAACGGCCGGAATCCGGCCGGCGTTGCGGCGGGCTGTGTGTACGCGGCGGTCAGTGAGCATACGGCGCCGGTAACCCAGGCTGCTGTCGGTGACGTGGCGGGGGTGACCGCGCCGACTCTGCGTCAGCGCTGGGAGGAATTGACCACGAGGTGAGGGCTTGTCGTCGTTGTCCACTCCCTGTCGACGACGCTCCGGCTCTGGTTCGGACATCGCTCCTTG
>CAZLOO010000375.1:0-2837 GCA_964561055.1 uncultured Halobacteriales archaeon | reverse complement strand
GGACGCTGTCGAACGGACAGATGGTCGCCGTCGACGGCGAGCGCGGGACGATCACTGCCGCCGAGCCGGAGCCCGCGGACGAGGGCGGTGAGCCGGCTGTCGATCCCGGGACCGACGGGGCGACGAAAGAGCCCGACCCAGAGGAGACGGAGTCCGACGACGGGGACGACTCGACCACAGTGGTGAGCGCGCCTTCGGGGACGGCAACGGGCGTGAAGGTGAACGTCTCCATCCCGGGGGCGGCCGAGCGTGCCGCCGAGACGGGCGCCGACGGCGTGGGGCTGTTGCGGCTGGAGCACATCCTGCTGTCGATGGGAAAGACTCCCCAGCGCTACGTCGCCGACCACGGGCAGGAGGCGTTCATCGAGAGCGTCGCCGACGAGCTGGAAATCGTCGCGGAGGCGTTCTATCCGCGACCGGTGCGGGCACGAACGCTGGACGCGCCCACCGACGAGCTGGCCGAGCTGGAGGGTGGCGAGGACGAACCCCACGAGCACAACCCGATGCTGGGCTGGCGGGGGATACGGCGCAGCCTCGACGAGCCGGAGTTCGCCAGCCTGGAGCTACAGGCGTTCAAGCGGCTCCACGAGCGCGGCTACGACAATGTGGAGGTGCTGTTCCCGCTGCCGAACGACCCGGAAGAGGTGGTCGCAGCCCGGGAACTGATGGCCGAGGTCGGCATCGATCCCGAGGAGCGCCGCTGGGGGGTGATGATAGAGACGCCCGCCAGCGTCCGGCAGATCGACGAGATCATCGACACCGGTATCGATTTCGTCGCGCTCGGGACGAACGATCTCGTCCAGTACATCCTCGCGGTCGACCGCAACAACGGCCAGGTAGCGGACCTGTTCGACGAGATGCACCCCAGCGTGCTGGAGGCGATGGGGGAGGTGATCGACGCGTGCAACGAGCACGGCGTCGACACCACCATCACCGGGCAGGCCGGCTCGCGACCAGAGATGGCGCGCTTTCTCGTCCGAAAAGGGATCTCCTCGGTGTCGGCCAACATCGATGCCGTCGAGGAGGTACGCTCAGTGATCGATGTCGCCGAGCGGGGCATAGTGCTGAGTGCGGCCAGAGCAGTTCTGGACGACTGAGCGGTTCCCCCGGTCCGAATCCGAATCGACGCTGTCGCCGGAGTCCTGTCTGCAAACCGCGCTTCCCTCCCGACCTGAGATTTCGTGGCCCGGGTCGGCCGTCTGGGCCCGAGTAGCGCCAGTACCGGGTTGCCGGGGAAACGATGGCGACGTCAGCGTGGAAGAACGAATAAAAAAGCGCTGGACAGTTCAGCCGAGGATGTTCCAGGCTGCCGTGGCGATCAGCGCGACGGCGGCAAACAGGGCGACGGCGACCGCCCACGTCCGCTGTGGCCGCAACTCCGGCAGGGGGACGGTCTCATAGGACATGTACAGCGCGGCGATGTACATCAGACCAACCGCGGGGGCGAACAGTATGCCTGAGATCGCGAACAGGAACAGCGGCGCCTCGATCACCAGGTTCAACGCGAGCGGGATCACCGCGAAGAACACCACCGTTGCCCGGAACACGGTCTCGCGGCTGATTTGGGTACGCTCGAACAGGCCGTGGATGGCGAACGCGTCCTCCCAGAGGCGGGACATCCCGTACAGCGGGCCGATCAGCGTCGAGAACAGCGCGGCCATCACGGACAGCAGGAAGACGACCGCCGACCACTCACCGTAGACGCTGGTGAAGATGGTCGCCATCTGCGGAACGACCTCGAAGCCGCCGAGTTCGCCGGATTCGACGACCTCGGTGCCATGGAGCGTCGCGGCCGCGGCGGTCCACATGAAAAAGGAGAAGACTCCCAGCAGAATCGAGGAGATGATGTTCTGCCAGAGGACGATGTCGCTCCAGCCCTTCAGCCGCTCGATCTCCTCGCTGGAGAGGTCCTCCTCCGAGACGTCGAACCCCTTGTCCTGAGGCTCGAACATCCCCATCACCTTGTCCTTGGCGAACCAGACGTACGAAACCGTGGGGCCGAAGCCGGCACCAATCCAGCCGAACATCGTCGCGACGAACGCGATGCCGCCGACGCCCAGCCCGTCGACGTAGCCGGGGACCGTCGGGGTCAGCCCGCTGGCCAGCCCACCGACCCAGTCACCGGCCGTGAGGATCGAGACCGCCGCGATCAGGATGAGGAACACCCACAGCAGCACCGTCGAAATGCGCTCAACGAGCCCGTAGGACCGCAACAGCACGATCCCCAGCCCGAGGAGCACGGTGGCGACCATCCAGAACCCGGTGCCGTTGAGCCCGCCAATGCCCGAGACCGGGAGGAGATTCTGTGCTGCACCGGCCGTCTCGCCGAGGTGGCCCGAGAGTCCGATGGCATACACGATCCCGCCGAGGAACACGTAGTAGAAGATCCACCGCAGCCACGCCGGCTGGTCGTACAATGCATCGAGGAACGTGTCGCCACTCATCACGCCGTAGCGGACGAGGTAGTACTGGCCGAAGATTTTCGTGAACGTGATCAGCGGGATGAGCCAGATGGCTTGCATGCCGAGGTATGCCCCGCCGATAGGAACGCTGAGTGCCTCGCCGCCGCCGATCTGAGAGGCGGTAAACACCCAGGCCGGTCCCATGTAGTCGAAGAACTCGCGCAGGGTCTCCGGGGGCTCGGAAATCAGGTAGCCGTCCTCGGTGACCGCCGCGCTGTCGGCGAGGCCGGTAGCAGTGCCCGCGCCGGTGCCGGTCTCCGTCCCCATTCTACGGCCTCCTGGCCGGCGCTCCCGACCCGGTAGGGTTGTTGATTCGTTGATACTGTTCGCCTCTGATTGTCTGCACGTGTGATCGCTCCCGTGCCATCACAGGTG
>CAZLOO010000374.1:0-2839 GCA_964561055.1 uncultured Halobacteriales archaeon | reverse complement strand
AGCTCATATCTCTCCTTGAGTCCGTCCGAGATATTAACCCCGCCGTGGCATCCCAGAACAGCCCGCCTGGTCGACGCCGGCTACGCCCGCTCGGAGATAGTCCGCTGGGGGAACGGGACCGTGACGTCCTCCTCGTCGAAGCGTTGTTTGATTCGTCGGGTGAGCGTCGAGTGTACGTCCACGAACCCCGACCGATCGGGGTCGCGCAGCCAGACGCGGGCCTCCATCCTGATGCCGGAGTCGGCCAACTCCCGGACGACCACGTTCGGGCCGGGGTCCTCAGCGATTCCGGGGTTGGTTCTGCCGACCTCCTCAACGATGCGACGGGCGGCGGCGATGTCATCGTCGTAGTCGATATTGAACTCCACGGTGATACGGCGACTATCGTAGGCCACGGGGTTGCGGACGGGGTTTTCGGTTAGCTCCGTGTTCGGCACCGTCACACGCTCGTTGTCGAACGTCCGAATCCGCGTGACCCGCAGGCCGACGTCTTCGACGATGCCCTGCCCGCCGTCCCACTCGATCCAGTCGCCGATGTCGAACGGCTTCTCGCCGAGGATGAAGAAGCCGGCTGCGATGGCCGCCAGCGGCTCCCGGGCGATGAACGCGAGGATGATCGCCACCGCGCCGCTGGTGGTCAGGAGCGTGGCCAGCACGCCGGCCAATCCGGCTGCGACCAGCCCCGCCCCGAGGGCAGCGACACTGAGGAACGCGCTCAGCAGGTTCCCGAGCACGGACTGTAGTGTCTCGTCGAGTTCGGCCCTGGTCATCGCTCGCTCCGTCAGCGGCCGGACGATCAGCCGCCCGAGCAAGAGCACGGCGACGACGCCGACGCCGAACAGCGCCAGCGTGAACAAGGTCGGCCCGAGCACCTCGAGGAGGGCGGACGGCGAGGTCGGTATCTGCTGGAGTGACATCACTCACCGACCTCGGCCTGGGGACTCGTACCTTATGGGCAGCCGGCGGCCGCTCCCTCGTCAGTCACCACCAGCGGCCGGCTGCCAGCCGGTCGACGGCCTCCTCGATGTCGGCCTCGCTCTTCGAGAAGGTGAACCGAACCCAGTCGCTGTCCTCCCGGTCGGTGTAGAAGCTGCTCCCCGGCACCGTCGCCACCCCGGCCTCGCGGACGAGCCGCTTTGCGAACTCCGTGTCGCTCTCGTCGGTGGGGTAGCGCGCGAGGACGTAGTAGGCGCCGTCCGGTACCACCGGGTTCAGGCCGGCCGCTTCCAGGCCCGAGCACAGCAGATCACGGCGCTCTCGGTAGGACGCCGACAGCTCGTCGTAGTACTTATCCGGCATTGACAGCGCCTCCACGCCGGCGTGCTGGAACGGCGTCGGCGCGCAGATGGAGGTGTAGTCGTGGACCTTCCGGAGCTGTGCGGAAAGGTGCTCCGGCGCGAGCGCGAACCCCACCCGCCAGCCGGTCACGGAGTAGGTCTTCGACAGCCCGGTGCAGACGACGGTACGCTCGGCGAGTTTGCCCACCTCCACGGGGCTGCGGTAGTAGTCAGCGTACACGATGTGCTCGTATATCTCGTCGGTGACGACGATCAGGTCCTCCTCGCGGGCCACCTCCGCCACCAGCTCAAGCTCATCGGGGGTAAACACCGTCCCCGTGGGGTTGTGAGGGTGATTGAGCAGGAGTATCGACGCCTCCCCGGCGGCCTCGCGGAGGGGTTCCTCCTCGACTGTCAGCCCGTCGGTGATGTCGATGGGGATGGGCCGGCCCTCGGCGAACTGGGTCGCGGGGATGTACGACTCGTAGGTCGGCTCAAAATAGACCACCCCGTCTCCGGGGTCACACAGCGCCAGCATCGTGGAGACGACCGCCTCGCTGGTGCCGACAGTGACGGTTACCTCCCGTTCGGGATCGTAGCGCACCCCCTTCCACTGCTCGTACCGGTCGGCGACCGCCTCCCGGAGCGCCTCCAGTCCCCAGGTGATGGAGTACTGGCTGTGATCGGCGACCGCCTCGGCGGCGGCCTCCTTCACCTGCGGCGGCGTCTCGCTCTCGTCTGGGATACCCTGCGAGAGGTTCACGGCACCGTGTCGGCGGGCTTCCCGGGTCATCTCGCGTATCACTGACTCCCGAGTCCCGGATACCCTGGCGCTGCCGACCCCCTCGCGCTGGCTGGCTGTCATACCGGTAGGCGGCCCGCGACCGGCAAAACCCCACCGCATCCCGAGAAGGGGTGAACTAAGTCCCGGGACGGACTGGTAAAGGCATGCGAAGCTACACCGTCGCCTCCGTCTGGGACATCCCCATCCGGGTGAACACGTCCCTGCTGGTGTTCCTGCCAATCCTGGCGTGGCTGATCGCCGCGGGCGGGCAGATCGAGACCTACGCCGGCTTCATCGGCGGGCTGACCGGTGTCGGCTTCGACCTGTCGGTCCTGCGGGCCGGCGTCACGCCGTGGGTGATCGGCGTTGCCGCCGCGCTGGGGCTGTTTCTTAGCGTCACCCTTCACGAGCTCGGCCACTCCTGGGTGGCGTTGCGCTACGGTATCGGCATCGAGTCGATCACGCTGTGGATCCTCGGCGGCATCGCCGCCCTGGAGTCGCTGCCCAAGGAGTGGGACCGTGAGTTCTGGATCGCTATCGCTGGCCCCGTCACCAGCGTCGCTGTCGCGGCGGCGTTCTACGCCGCCACGCTGGCGGTTCCGCCCTCCCTCGAGGCGGTGCGGTTCGTCGTCGGCTGGCTGGCCGTCACCAACGTCGTGCTCGCCGTGTTCAACCTCCTGCCGGCGTTCCCGATGGACGGCGGCCGTATCCTGCGGGCGCTGCTGGCCCGGTCGCGCCCCTACGGCACGGCCACCCGCATCGCCGGCCGTGTGGGGGT
>CAZLOO010000373.1:0-2848 GCA_964561055.1 uncultured Halobacteriales archaeon | reverse complement strand
GCCGCCGACACCGCGGGAGACTTCCTCGCAGACCTGCCGGGCGTGGTCGGCCGAGCCGGCCAGGGGCCGGTCACCGACGAGGAGGACAGCGGCTTCGGCACGATGGGGATGTTCTATACCGTCAAGCCCGAGCATCGTGAGGAGTTCGTTGAGCGGTTCGGGGCGGTCACCGACCTCCTGTCCGGAATGGACGGCCACGGACACACGGACCTGATGGTGAACGTAGAGGACGAGAACGACATGTTCATCGCCAGCCGGTGGCGCTCAAAGGAGGACGCGATGGCGTTCTTCCGTTCAGAGGAGTTCCAGGAGACCGTCCAGTGGGGCCGGGACGTGCTCGCCGACCGGCCGCGGCACGTGTTCCTGGCATAGCGAGACGACAACCCCGAATGTGGGGAACAGGTTCACAGAGAAGCGCGGCTGCTGTCGAGTGACGTGGCGGTTCTCGTGAAGGAGGCTGCGGGCTCAGTCGCTTGCGGTGTCGCGCCGCCGGTTCGAGCGTGATGGCGGCGGGTATCCCTCCTCGGTACCGTCGCGAGGCGGGAGCAGGCAGCGATCGGCCTCCTGGTTGACGTGGGCGTACTGGTTGGGGGTGTTCGCCAGCGGATGGGCCGGGTTCTCACGACTGTCGATGCGGGCGGCCCGGAGGTCCAAGAACCCCGCGACGCGAGCGCGGATACCGCGCCAGTGGTACTGGGTTGCCTGCGGCACCCGGAACGGGTGTGGCGGCCCCGCCGTCGGCTGGCCGGCGGCGATCACCGCGCGGTTGACGTTCGCCGCTAGGTCGTCGTGGTCGACGAGCACGCCCACGCGGGCGCCAGGCGGCACCCGGTCGGCGAGCAGGTCAAGTCCCAGGTGGAGTGCGCGGTACTCCGCAACGTTGTTGTCCGGCGCTTCGTCGGTCAGCGACCGGCGGGCGACCCGCTGGCCGTCCCGTGTCTCGATGACTGCGCCCAGGCCGCCGCCGGACTCACGGAAGGAGCCGTCGGTTGCGAGGTAGAAATCGCGGTGGTGTGTTCTCGGCGGGTGGGCGATATGCGGCGTAGGGGACTCGTCGAACAGGTCGCGCAGGGTCGGCCGGCCGTAGGCGGCCATACGAACTGTCAGTCTGGGCGAGGTATAAATCTGACTGCGGTGGGGTCCATCCATGGCCGGTCGTCCATCGTTCCGCGGGTCGGATTCCGGTGACTGTGTGGTGCGGGCCTGCTCCGGGCACGACAACGCTATGAGCCCCGAAGAGGACCCTCGCGAGCGTGACGCATGTTTTATACTCCGAGCAGTCCCCGCCACGGGTATGCCTATCGAGCAGCGACAGGACGCCGCAGTTATCACCCACGCGCTGGCCAGACACACCCTCACCCGCATCCGGGACGTCGGTACACAGCAGGTCTCGTTCCGCAAGGGGCTGGTGAAGCTGGGGCGTATCTGCGGTTACGAGATCATCGACGGCGCGATGGAGACGGAGTACGTCCCCGTCGAGACGCCGCTGACGGAGATGACCGGCGAGCGCGTCACCGGGATGGACGACGTCGTTATCGTCAACGTACTCCGGGCGGCGACCCCATTCGTCGAAGGGCTACTGAAGGCGTTCCCCTCAGCGAGACAGGGAATCATCAGCGCTGGCCGCGACGAGGAGGCAGGGATGGACGACACCGGCACGTTCCCCATCACCGTCGATTACGTGAAGCTGCCCGATATCGAGCCGGAGGATATCGTCATCGTCGCCGATCCGATGCTGGCGACCGGCTCCACCATCTGTACCGTGCTCGAGCGGGTACTCGCGGACGCCGACCCGGAGCAGGTGTTCGTGCTCTCGGCGGTGGCTGCCCCGACCGGTCTCGCACGGGTGGCCGAGCAGTTCCCGGAGACGGAGCTGCTGACGGTAGCCATCGACGAGGAACTCGACGAGAACGGCTTTATTATCCCGGGGCTGGGCGACGCCGGCGACCGGGCGTTCGGGACGACCGACTAGGCGGCCTCCATCTCCCGCTCCAGCTGTTGAAGCCGCTCGATGCGCTTCTCCGTACTGGGGTGGGTGCTGAACAGATTGCCGACGATACCCCGACGGATTGGGATGACGAAGAACGCGTTCATCTCCTCGGCGTCGCGCATGTCCTCGTCGGGTACCTTGTCCATCCGGCCGTCGATCTTCGCCAGCGCCGAGGCGAGCGCGCTCGGCCGACCGGTAATGATGGCGCCTCCGCGATCGGCTGCGAACTCTCGGTAGCGGCTGAGCGCACGAATCAGCAGGTACGACAGTATCCACACCACCAGCGACACGAGCACGGCGACGATCACTCCCCCGCCACCGCGCTCTCGGCGGCCGCCGAACAGCCAGCCGAACCGTACGACCAGGAACGCCAGCGTCGACAGGAACGAGGCGATGGTCATCACCATCACGTCGCGGTTCTTTACGTGGGCCAGCTCGTGGGCCAGTACCCCCTCCAACTCGTCGCGGTTCAGCGTCTCCAGCAGCCCCGTGGTGACGGCGACGGTACTGTTCGAGGGCGAGCGGCCAGCCGCGAAGGCGTTCGGGACGCGAGTGTCCGCCACCGCGACCGTGGGCTTGGGAACGTCGGCCTGCTGTGAGAGCCGGCCAACGCTGTCGTGCAGCCAGGCGTACTGGCCGTCCTCGGGTACCTCCTTGGCGCCCATGCTGTACAGCGCCAGCCGGTCGCTGAAGAAGTACTGCACGAGCATGAACCCCCCGAGGAGCAGCACGGCGAGCAGCAGACTCCCCGAATAGAACACCATCACGCCGACGAAAACGGCGTACAGGGCGAACAGGAGGAACACGGTCAGCACCATCCGACCGCGCAACCCCCAGTCGGGTTTCCACTCCATACAC
>CAZLOO010000372.1:0-2857 GCA_964561055.1 uncultured Halobacteriales archaeon | reverse complement strand
TCAGTCGTCTTCGGTCTTGATCTCCGCGGACAGTCCCTGTGCCATCTGGATGTCCTTTGAGTTGTTCAGGGTGAACGCCGTCCGTTCGGTGACGGCCTCGATCACTGCACGCGCACTCGGCGTACCCTTGCCGGACTTCTTTACCCCGCCAAAGGGCAACTGCACCTCGGCGCCGATGCAGGGGAGGTTGGCGTAGGCCAGGCCGACCTCGCCGCGGTCACGGTAGGCGTTTATCTGGCGGTAGTCCTCGGAGACGATAGCGCCCGCCAGTCCGTAGTCCACGTCGTTGTGGATCTCGATGGCGCGGTCGATGTCGCCCTCGTACTCGACCAGCGCGACGTGAGGCCCGAACACCTCCTCGGAGATGCAGCGCAGGTCGGTGTCGTACTCGATCTCGTAGACGAACGGGCCGACCCAGTGGCCGTCCTCGTGGCCGTCGGGGATTTCCTCGTCGTCCAGCTCCGTGCGGTCGACCAGCACGTCCGCACCCTCGCGGCGCGCGAGATCGTTGTACTCGTGGAATCGCTCGACCTGGCGCTGCTCGATGAGCGGCCCCATGAAGGTGTCCTCGTCCAAGGGATCGCCGACGGCGACGGACTCGGCCACGTCAACGAACCGCTCCTTGAACTCCTCGTACACGTCCGTGTGAACGACGAGTCGCTCGGAGGAGACACACCGCTGACCGGTCGTCTTGAACGAGGACATCACCGCCGAGTGGACCGCCACATCCAAGTCTGCCTGATCAGTGATGACAATCGAATTCTTTCCGCCCATCTCGCAGGCACAGATGGTGCCCGGGCGGTCGGCCACCTTGCCGGCGATTTCGTGGCCCACCTCCGCACTCCCGGTGAACAGCACCGTGTCAACCGCGTCGGCCTCGGTGATGGCGGCGCCGGCGTCGCCGTACCCCTGAATCATGTTGAACACGCCGTCAGGGATGCCTGTGTCCTCGAACAGTTCGGCAATAAGCTGCCCGCACATGGGAGTCTGTTCGGCGGGCTTCCAGACGACCGTGTTGCCCTCAACCAGCGTGACCGCCATATGCCAGAACGGGATGGCAACCGGGAAATTCCACGGGCTGATACAACCGACGACGCCACGGGGCTTGCGTCGCATGTAGCTGTCTTTGGAGGCGATCTCGCTGGGGACGACGTCTCCGTGGGGGTGTCGGGCGTCGCCGGCGGCCCACTCCACCATGTGAAACGCCTCAACGACATCCGCGCGGCCCTCGCTGATCTCCTTGCCGCACTCGCGGGTGACCATCTCGCCGATCTCGTCGGTTCGGTCCCGGAGCTCGTGGTAGATTTCCCAGAGATACTCCGCGCGGTCGATGTACGAGAGCGCTCGCCACTCCTCGGCGGCGTCCTCGGCGGCGTCCAGCGCCCGCTGAACGTCCGACTCGGTGCCGCGGGCGAAGGTGCCGATAGTCTCCCCGGTAGCAGGATTGTGGGACGTGAACGTTTTCGTGCTGTCCCCGTCAGTGAACTCGCCGGCAATGTAGTGGCCGTGTGCGTCGAGCGCCTGGTGGCTCATACCGGGGGTTGCGCGACCGGAGACAAAAGCCTCACTCCACGGTGGCGGCCGTCGCACCCGGCGGGAGTCACTTGTCCGCCGGGAGTCTCTCAGTCGGCGGCGCTTTCTATCTCGCTCCGCAGCGCCGCTGCGTCGAAATCGTGGTCGGGACGCATATTAACGAAGTCCAAAAACTGGCGGGCCTGTAGGAGGGCTGTCGGCGACACCACCTCAAGAGCTGCCGCTACCGTCTCGCGGGCGCCGATACCGGGCGCAAGCACGGCCGCGGCGCAGGCCAGGTCGTATGAGGCCGCGTCGGCAAGCGCCACGGGGTCCTCTCGGACGTTGGTCGCGTCGATGAGGTACACCTCGCCGTCCAGCTCGAGAACGTTCTCAGCGCGAATGTCGCCGTGTGCCAGCCCGGCATCATGAACCTCCGCCAGTGTGCGGAACACGTCCGGGGCGACCGCCAGCAGCTCCACGCGGTCCAGCTCGCCCAGGGTACGGAACCCAGGGAGATACTCGACGACGACCACACCGAGGCCATCGTGCTCGAAGGCCGCTATCGGTTCCGGGACGTTCACCCCACGCTCGTACATCCGGCGGGTGGCCGCGATTTCGCCGGCAGCCATCTCGGCGGGCGTTTCGAACCGCTCGAAGAACCCCTCGACGCCGCGGGAAAACGCCCCGACGTTGCGCCCGGCGGTCAACAACGTTTGCAACAGGGCGTGCTGCTCGGAGACGACCTTCACAAACAGTCGGTCGTCGACCACGGCTGGCACGGAGAGCCAGTTGTCCGCCTCCAGGAACTCCACGCGGGCCCCGCCGTCCGCGTGGCGCTCGGCGATCTCGCGGAACACGCTCTCCAGGCGGGACCAGGAAACTTGCCCGCGGAGGAAGCGACGCATCGCCATGGGCTTTGTAGGGGCCTCGCGGGCATGAGGCTTGGTCCTACTCGCCGGGTGGGTTGCCGTCGTCGGCGTGAGCCCGCACCCACAGCGCTCCGATGCGCGAGAGCCGAGTGCGGTAGGACTTCCCGTCGGGTTCCTGCTCGACGTAACCCTTCCCGCCGGGGCCGAGCCGGTCGACGTTGTAGATAACCTTCGACCGGAACGCGTCCGTGTACTCCTCGCCCAGTTCCCGGGCAAGGGTGCTCGCCAGCTCGGAGACACTGTCGAACTCCCCGTGCTCGCCCAGTGTGAACAGCACCAGCTCCTCGAACGGCTTAACGTTCGAGAACGACGCCACCGGCAGCTCCACGATGTGGCTCCCGTTGATCTCCTTGGCGCCGATGGTAGTACCGCGCTCGTCGAACTCCGCGAGCAGGGCGTCGATGCTGTCCAGC
>CAZLOO010000371.1:0-2861 GCA_964561055.1 uncultured Halobacteriales archaeon | reverse complement strand
GTCGGCTCCAGGATCGAGATCGAGGGCAATAGCTACCGGGTGGTGAGTGTGCTCGCCGAGAGCGAGGACATCTCTCCCATCCGCGCGGACAGTGCAGTCGTGCTTCCGGAGGAAGAATTCGTCCAGGATAGCTACAGCCAGGTGGTCGTGCAGGCGAACTCCCCGGAGGACGCCACCGCTGTCGCCGGAGAGACCCGCGAGCGGCTCAACGCCCGCACCCAGCAGGTGAGCGTGTTCGAGCTGTCGAGCATCCTCCAGCGTATCTCCGAGTTCTTTGCCCTGCTGAACGCGTTTCTGCTGGGACTCGCCTCTATCTCGCTGGTCGTCGCTGGAGTGAGCATCTTCAACGTGATGCTGATGAGCACCACCGAGCGTCGCGAAGAGATCGGCGTCCTCCGGGCGGTCGGCGTCCAGAAGGCCGACGTGCTACGGACGCTGCTCGTGGAGGCGGCATTGCTCGGCGTCATCGGCGGGTTCCTCGGCGCGCTGATCAGCGGCCTGTTAGCGCTGGCGCTGGAGTTTTTTGTCGCGGAGATATCCTTGGACGTGATACTCGTGCCGATCAACGCCTACTATCTGGTCGGCGCGTTTGCCTTCGGCGTACTGGTGGCACTGGTGAGCGGGCTCTACCCCGCCTGGAAGGCCGCGAACGAGCGGCCTGTCGAGGCGCTACGGGGTTAGGCCCCTTGGCCGGAGCCCTGCATCAGCTCTTGAACCTCGGGGTCCTCAGCGAGGCTCTCGGGATCGCCGCTGGCGACGATCTCCCCGCGCTCGATGGCGTACAGCTGGTCGACGATCTCCGGAATGTGGCTGACGTTGGACTCGGCGATCAGCACGGCGATGCCGCGGTCGTTAATTTCCTGGATATATCCCTTCAGCCGCTCGACGATGACCGGAGCCAGCCCCTCGAGAGGTTCGTCGAGGATGAGCAGGTCGGGCTGGAGCGCCAGCGCCCGGCCGATCGACACCATCTTGGCCTGGCCGCCCGAGAGATTCTCCACCTTCGCGTCCCGGCGGTCGGAGAGCTCGTCGAGCAGGTCGTACACCTCCTCGATGACGGCGTCCTCGTCAGTGACGCCGCGCTCCTTGCCGACCGTCCAGACGGGGAGTCGGAAGTTCTCATCGATTGTCATCCCGGTGAACAGCTTGCGGTCCTCGGGCTGGTAACCGATGCCCATCCCAGGGATGACGTCGGCGCTGACGTCGGTCAGTTCCTCGCCGCGGAACTGCACCGACCCGGAGAGCACCTCCGTCAGCCCCATGATTCCCCGGAAGGTGGTGGTCTTGCCGGCGCCGTTGCGCCCGACCAGCCCGACCGCCTCCCCCTCGTTGACCTCGATATCGAGGTCGTAGGTGACCTGGAACCCCTCGACGGCGGCGGCGAGCCCGCGCACCTGGAGCAAGGGGTCGCTACTCATCGTCGATCCCCAGCAGCAGGCTACGCAGTTCCGTGTCTGTCTCCAGCATTGAGGCCGGCCCCTCGCCGTGAATTCGACCCTGGTGGAGCGCTATCATCCGGTCGGCGTACTCGCTGACGATGTCCATGTCGTGTTCGATGGTGATGGTGGTGACTCCCTCGGCCTTGCCGACATCAACGATGGTATCGATGACATACTCCTTCTCGCTGGTGGACACCCCGGAGGTCGGCTCGTCCAGCAGGAGATACTGCGGGTCGAGCCCAAAGCTCATCGCCACGTCGATGAGTTTCCGGTCGCCGTGGGGGAGCTCCTCGGCGACGGTGTCGGCGATGTCCTCGAGGCCGAACTGGACGAGCAGTTCGTCCACACGGCGTTCGACGCTCTCATGGGCGTCCGAGAAGCTGAACATGCTCGTAGTGAGCCCCTCGTCGGCTAGCACCGCCGTCCGAAGGTTCTCGCGGGTGGTCATCTCCTCGAACACGTGAACCACCTGGAACGAGCGGACGATGCCTTCCCGTACCCGGTCCTCGGGGCTCATCGTCGTGATGTCTCGCTCTGCCGTGGCGCCGTCGGTGGATTCGTGGATGATGACGCTCCCGCTGTCGGGGGTGAGAAGTCCCGTCAGCAGGTTCACGAGCGTCGTCTTCCCCGCGCCGTTAGGGCCGACGATGAACACCATCTCCCCGGGTTCCTCCCCGAAGGTGGCGCTCACGTCATCGGTCGCGACCAGTTCCCCGAACGACTTGTGCAGGTTGCGTGCCTCGAGCATCAGTCAGCCTCCTCCGGTTCGCCGCCGTCCGGACCGCGGCTGGTCATCCGGGCGAGCAGCCCCTCGCTGTCAGTCAGTGTGCCGACGATACCCCGCGGGAAGCCGAACACCAACAACAGCAACACTAGGCCGGTGACGGCATTGAAAAAGACCGTGAAGTCCTGGCCCACGTCCTGGACAAACACCAGCACGACCCCGCCCACAAGCGGGCCGACCAGCGTCTGGAACCCCCCGAGGATGGCCATGAACAGGATGTCTCCCGACCGGAGGAAAAACAGCGTCCCGTTGGGGTTAATCTGGAGCTGCAACATCGCGTAGATCGCGCCGGCGACGCCGCCGTACACCCCGGAGATGACGAACGCCACCCAGACGTACCGCTCGACGGGGATGCCGATAAACTGCGCGCGGGTGCGGTCCTGGCCGATGGCGTCCAAGGCCTTCCCGAACGGCGAGTTGATGATTCGCCACATGATCAACAGCGCGATCAGCAACACGATCAGCGTGATGTAGTACAGCAGGACCCCGTACACGTCCGGGGAGAGCTCTGCTCCGAACAGCAGCGGCCGGCCGGCCGGCTCCGGGCGGATCGGCAGGCCGTCGGTGCCGCCGAAGAACTGGTCGTTGCCCTCCACGATGGAGAAGAGCAACATTCCGAACGCCAACGTCAAAAGCGA
>CAZLOO010000370.1:0-2866 GCA_964561055.1 uncultured Halobacteriales archaeon | reverse complement strand
GCGCTGACGACGGCGCTGGTCTCGCCGGTGCTGGACAGCCTCACCGGCCCGCTGGGGGTGGACGCCGCGACAGTCGGCCTGGTCGTTACCGCCGCGGCCGCGCCCTCCGTGCTGCTCATACCGCTGTCGGGCTTACTCACTGACCGGTTCGGCCGGAAGCCGGTGCTGGTCGCGGGGCTGGTCTGCTTCGGCGTCGGCGGCCTCGGTATCGCGCTCACCACCGACTTCCGGACGGTGCTGGCGCTGCGGGCGCTCCAGGGGGTCGGTTTCTCCGGCGTGACGCCGGTGATCATCACTAGTATCGGCGACATCTACGAGGGCGATGTCGAGGCGACCGCCCAGGGCATCCGATTCGGCACTAGCGGCCTCTCGCAAGCCGTGTTCCCCGCTATCGGCGGCGCCATCGTCGGCATCGCCTGGCAGGCGCCGTTCCTCGTGTACGGGCTGGCACTCCCGGTGGCGGCGCTGGTCGCGCTCCGCTTCGAGGAGCCGACCGCGCCCGAACGCACGGACGGTGGCCTCGCAGGACGGGGGTATCTCGCCGGCCTCGCCCGACAGGCTGCCACCCGGCGGGCGCTCGGCTACCTGCTCGCACGGATGGTGGTGGTACTCCCGTTCATTGCGTTCCTAACGTACAACTCGCTGGTGGTGGTCAGGTTCCAGGGTGGCACCGCCGGCGGCGCTGGTGTGCTGGTGGCGCTATTCAGCGCCGTCTTCGCCGCCACCGCCACCCAGGCTGGCCGTGTCGTGGCGGCGCTGGACCGGACGCCGCCGCTGATCGCGGGCAACCTCCTGCTCGGCGGCGGGCTGGCTGGGTTCGCGCTGGCGCCGTCACCGCTCGCCGCCGCGCCCTCAGTCGCCGCGATGGGGGTCGGTGTCGGCCTGACGTTCTCGCTGTACCGAAGCATCATCACCGGGCTAGCGCCACAGCAGTACCGCGGCGGACTGGTGAGTCTCGCGGAGTCAGGCGGCCGCTTGGCCGCGACGGCGACGCCGCTAGTCGCGGGGGTGGCGCTCGCGGCGGTCGAACCACGGCTCGGTGCCGCAGCGCTCCAGTGGGTGGTAGTCGGCGTCGGCCTCGTGTCAGGCGTCGCCGGCACGGCGCTGGTCGTGGCCGCCGGGCGGGCGCCACCCTGAGCCGGCCGGTATCCAAAGCGGTATGACCGGGCCGTCCGTCGCGTCGGTATGCTCGAACCCGGCGACCCAGCACCAGCGGTCAGCGCGGTCAACCAGCACGGCGAAACGGTCGAACCCAGCTTCGACGAGCCGACGGTCGTTTACTTCTACCCGAAGGACTTCACAGGGGGATGTACCATTGAGGCGAACGACTTCCAGGACGTACTCCCGGAGTACCGTGAGGCCGGCATTACTATCTACGGCGTCTCGATGGACGATGCCGACAGCCACGCCGACTTCGCCGAGGAAGAAGGGCTCACCTTCGAACTGCTCGCGGATACCGACGGCGCGGTGGCCGAGGCGTTCGGCCTCGACACCAGCGAGGGGTACACGGACCGCCTGACGTTCGTGCTCGCGGAGGGCGAGGTCGTCGCGGTGTACGACCCCGAACTAGCCGACCCCTCAGGGCACGCTCGCAAGGTTCTTGACGACACCCGCAACGAGTTCGTCCGCGGTGGGTAGTCCTCCCCTCTTGACCCCGGGACAATAGCTCTCTTCGACTCTCGATTCACAGCAGTCCAAGGACGAACCCCAGCCCCATCGCGACCAGCACCACGGCGGAGACAGTCGGAAGGTGGCGGGCGTACCGCTCGACGCGCTCTTGGAAGCGGTCGTAGCCGGCGACCAGCAGGAGAGTCAGGGTCAGGATGCCGACGACGACGGTGAGCGCGTAGGCGGTCATCAGCTCGAGGCAGTGCTCCGAGCCGGCACAGAGCGCGATTATCTCGAACTCTTCCTCGTGAGCGAACCCCAGCAGGAACGCTGCCCCCGCGATGCCGGCCAGCCCCCGATCGCCGGCGTCGCCGAGCGCGTGATTGTGGCTGTGGCTGCCGACCAATGGCAGCCAAGCGGCCAGCCCTGAGAGGAGGCCATCGCTTTGGTCAGCCTCGTGGGACCGCTCGTGTGGGGGTTCCTGACCCGTAAGGTGGGAACCGTCGTGGTCCTCCGGGTGGACGTGTTGGCCGTGACCGTCCCCGTGGGTGTGGTCGCCGTGGGGAGGTTCCTCTGCGGTGCCGTGGCTGTGGCCGTTGCGGTACTCCCGAAGGCCGAGCGCGATGAGTAACAGCCCGGCGACGATGTTCACTGGCCCACCGAGTGCGAGCGAGCCGACGGTTACGGACTGGTTCACAGCATCGAGGCCGACGTAGCTCTTCGCGAGAAAGAAAGCACCGACGACGGCGAGGCTACTGACGAGGTGGCCGACGCCGATGAGCAGGCCTGCCGCGAGCCCCGCGGCCCATCGGTGACGCTGCTCCAAGGCGTAGGCGGCCGCCACTGGCCAGCCATGTCCCGGCTCGATGCCGTGGACCGCCCCCAGCGCAACTGCGCCGACGAACAGCCCTGCGGCCTCGGAGGCGAGCATCGGCTGGTACTGGTGCGATGGGGCGCTTATGCGTTGTTAATACTGGAACGGGGGGTTGTTCACACTGCAGTGGCTTGTCGGCCCGTGGTGCACCGTCCGGCATTGTGGAGGTGGTTCCCCTTCACCGTCGGTCGCGGAAGCGACCGGCGGCTCGTCGGTCTGGATCACGTCAGTGCTGGGGAATCACCCTCGCGGGACCCTCATTACGAGAGCGCCGGAACTACCGACCCGGACTGCCCCTCCCGAGCAAGGCCGCCGTTCTCGTCGACATTCGCGTCGACCGGGTTGATGATCGTCACCTACTCGGCGAGGAACGACTCTACGCCA
>CAZLOO010000369.1:0-2877 GCA_964561055.1 uncultured Halobacteriales archaeon | reverse complement strand
GCCATCACGGACGGCGGCGAGGAGGATGAGAAGGTCGCCACCGACGGCGGCCAGCCCGAGGACGAGACCGTGGACGTGGACGTGGACGCGGACGCCGACGAAGGGTGAACCGCCTCAGGGGCAAGCCCTGAGACAGCCGCCTTGATTGTCTGTAGACCGCGGCGTTTTATCCTGTGTTCAGCACGAGCACGAACCCTGTGAGCGCCATCAGCACCGCGATACCGGCGAGCACGAGAAATAGCAGTTCCTTCTCACCCATACTACGGGTTGGCGGCCACGGAGCAAAAGGCTAACCGTCGCCGCGGCCCCACCGTCTGCATGGACGGCGTCCGCTCAACCCCCGGCACCCGGGTGATACTGACCATCTACGCCGTTGTCGTCGCCATCGCGACCGGGACGGGGTTCATTATCGGCGTCATCGCCCCTGTCGGACTGCGCCCGCCCGCCTTTTTGGGCGTGTTCGAGTTCCCGCCTACCCCGCTCGGGATGGCCGCCTACGGCGGGATGACGCTGGCGCTGCTGCTCGGCGTGCTGCTGCTGGGAGTGATGTACGTCTCCCGGGAGTACGTCCCCGAAGCTGAGTGACTACGGGCGCTCCCGAACGCTCTCGTTTGTTTCATTGCGCCGCTCTAGTGCCGCCACCGCCCGGTCGTACCAGGGCGGTCGCTCGACGCGGGTACTCCCAACCGCGCGGTAGCTGACGGTGGTCGTGATCCGCAGCGGAGTCCCGTTCTCGATGCCGATGTACTCTAGCCGATAGGAGCGCACCAATCCGGCGGATGTGACGGTGGCAGTCACCGACAGGTTCCGCACTGCGTCCACCTGTTCGCTCCCGGCGAGGCCGGCCGGGCCGGTGGCGCGGACGCTCTCGACGCGGTAGCGCTCGACCCCGCCGGAGCGCTCGACGCTGGCGAGGCGCGTCCGCACGCTGGCGAACACCACGTATACCCGGCCCCCGCCCGGCAGGTAAGGGATAACGGGTGCAGTGCCCGCCCGGTAGCGCGAGGGGGGAAGACCGCCGTAACTCACTGTATCTCCCCGCCGGGTTCGCTGGAGGAGCCGGGTTCCGTCAGTGAACACGGTAACACTGCCGCCCTCACGGAAGTACGTCGCCCCGGGGCCGTCGTTCTCGAACCGGCTGAGGAGCCGCGTTCGGTTGGCTGAGGCCCGCACCAGTCGCACCCGGCGGCTGTGGAGGCTCCCGTTGGGGTACCGGCGCACTCGCTCGAAGCGCACTGTCACCGAGCGGTTGGCGACGATTCGATCGTGAGCGAGCGACAGCGCCAACGGGTCCGTCTGGCCCGACGGCCCAACTCCCGGCGCCAGCGATCGCTGACTCTCCGTGGCTGGGGCGTCCGTCGGTACCGGGGCGGGGGTGGGGCGTGCGCTGTCGTCACCGGCCAGGCCGCTGCAACCCCCGAGGAGAATCAGCGCGGCGAGCGTGGCGGCCGCCGCTCGGGCCATCAGCCGAACGCGCGCTCGAACGCCGCGTGATAGCTCTCGACCGGTTCCCGTCCCCGGACAGTGTCGGCGTGGTCGCCTCCGACGAACAGCAGTATCGATGGCGCGGCCTCTACCCCGTAGCGCGCCCGAAATTCCGGGACAGCGGGCCCATCCACGCCGGCGATTGTCACGCCCTCGGGGAGGCCGGCGAGCACGTCGTCCAGTTCGCGCTTCAGCGCGCGACACGGCTTGCAATCCTGGCGCCACACCGTCACCACCGCCCGGTCGTTCTCCTCGACGAAGGCCAGTGCCGCCCCGTCGTCGAGCTTCTCGATTCCGGGCGGGACCGCTGCCGGGGGGCCGATTTCGGCGAGAATCTGCCCGAACAGCGCAAGGGTTCCCTGTTCCGGGTCGGTGTCGAGGTGGGACTGGGCTGCGAGATAGCCCACCACCTGTTCGCGGGTGACACCCTGTTGCTCGATGCGACGCTCGGCCTCTTCGGGGTCGAGCCCGAACAGTTCGGCCACCGTCTCCACGAACACCGTCCTGGGGGCGTCGGCGTACGTGTCAGCGTACACGTACCAGGTGCCGGTGAACTCGTCCGTGAACCGGAGCCGGCCGTCGTGCTCATCGAGGAGGTGCTGTTCGACGAGCCGGTCGATGGCATCGTCGGGGTTCATACGCCCAAGTACCGCTTGCGGGTAGTGGCGTCGTCCCGGAGCTCCCCGGCGGTTCCGTCGAACACCACCTCACCCTGGTCGATGACGTAACAGCGGTCAGCGATGCTGATCGCCGCCGCGGCGTTCTGCTCGACCAGCAGCACCGTCGTCCCGCCGTCCCGGATCCGCTCGATGGCTGCCTTCACGTCCTGAATTATCTGGGGTGCCAGCCCCTCATAGGGCTCGTCTAGCATAATCAGTTCCACGTTCTGTCTAAGCGCGCGGGCGATGGCGAGCATCTGCTGTTCCCCGCCGCTGAGCGTGCCGGCGTCCTGGCGACGGCGCTCGTCCAGCCGGGGGAACGACTCATACACCTCGTCAAGGGGCATCCGCCCCTTCGACAGCGCCACTCCGCGACCGACTCGGTTCGACCAGTTGCGGGCTACCTCCGACAGCTTCAGGTTCTCCTCGACGGTGAGGTTGGGAAACACACGCCGCTCCTCGGGGACGAGCGCAATTCCCTTCGAGGCAATGTCCTCCGTGTCGAGAGCGGTCACGTCCTCGCCGCGGAACCGGACCGCCCCCGAGCGAATCGTCGGCGGGCGGGCGCCAGCGATCGCCCGGAGGGTGGTCGTTTTGCCGGCGCCGTTGCGCCCCAGCAGCGCACAAATCTCTCCTTCCTTGACCTGCAAGGAGAGTTCACGAAGAATATGACTCTCCCCGTAGTAGGCGTCGATCCCCTCGACCTCCAGCAGCGAGCCGGCGCTCACAGCTC
>CAZLOO010000368.1:0-2890 GCA_964561055.1 uncultured Halobacteriales archaeon | reverse complement strand
GAGGCGTCAGAAGCGCGCTTGTCGTCGATCTTCAGCACTGTGCTGACGCGATCGGCGTCGACGGCCTTGTGGGCGGCGGCGACGGCATCGAGCAGTTCGTCGACGCTGTCGGCCTCTATTACAGTGCTCATCGGGTTGGTCTCGTAGGAGACGTCGAAGTTATCAAGGGCGGCTATCGCTGCCGCTACGTCCTGGGCCATATCGCCCTCGCGGACCGGCGCCACGCTCAGCATCGCAATCACCGTCATATGCTCACTGGGACACCGCGCCTAATTGGTCTGCCGACTGCTGGGGGAACGGTCACTCATGTAGGAGAAGGGCCTGGCTATCGGCGTCGGCGGCTGTGACCGTGGAGCAGTGGGGCGTTCAGTCTGCGGCGACGGGGACGCGCTCGGGTTCGCCGGTCGGGACGTCGAACCCGCGACGCTGGAGGCGGCGTCGCATCGCCGGTATATCGAGACCTGCGTAGTCGGCGGCCGACTCCAGCGATAGCGTCCCACCCCGGTACAGCGTCATCGCCGTCCTGACCGCGTGCTGGCGCATAGGCACACCTCTATCCCAAGGACCTATAAGAGTATCGTGACTTAATATCTCTACCGCATATCCTTATATCATCTCGGGACGGCGAAAGGCCTGGTAGCAACTCTTTTGCCGCCGACAGGAGGAGAAACGTCCATGTCAGACGCCGAGGCCCGGGCAGAACTGCTGGAGCTCCTCCGAGAGAACGCGCGGTACACGACGATGGACCTGGCGCGGATGACCGGGCTGACGGAGAGTGAGGTGGACGAGGTGCTCGGGGACCTCGAATCGAGCGACGCCATCCGGGGGTACCAGGCTGTCGTCGACTGGGAACGCGCCGAGGAGTTCGCCGGCGAGCGGGTACGGGCGATGGTGGAGGTGAACGTCACCCTGGACCGCGAGACGGGCTACGACGACGTAGCCCGCCGGCTGGTGGCGTTCGACGAGGTGCGCGCACTCCGACTGGTGAGCGGGGATTTTGACTTCGCGGTGGACGTGGAGGCGCCGTCGATGGGCGAAGTGTCTCGGTTCGTCGCCGAGCAGGTCGCGCCTGTGCCGGAGGTGTCCCAGACGGTGACCCATTACGTGATGGACCACTACAAGGAGGGCGGCATCACCTTCGACGACGACGAGGACGACCGCCTCTCGGTCACCCCATGAGCGAGGGAACCGAGCGCGAGCCGATCAGCGTCGCCAGGCGAGTCCGCGAGACGCCACCGTCGGGCATCCGCCGGTTCTTCGAGATCGCCGAGGAACTGGATGACGTCATCTCGTTGGGCGTCGGGGAGCCGGACTTCACCGCGCCCCCCCGGGCTCGCGACGCTGCCGTCGACTCCCTGGAGCGCGGGCGCACCTCCTACACTGCCAACCGCGGGATGGCAGAGCTCCGGGAGGCCATCGCCGCCCATGCGACCAAGTGGGACCTCGACTACGACCCGGACGGGGAGGTGCTGGTCACCGCCGGCGCCAGCGAGGCGATTGACCTGACCTTCCGGGCGCTGGTCGACCCTGGAGACGTTGTGGCCGTCGCCCAGCCGTCGTACGTCTCCTACGTCCCCGGTGTGCGGTTCGCCGGCGGGGAGCCACTGCCTGTGCCGACCTACGCGGAGGATCGGTTCCGCCTCACCCCGGAACGCTTGGAGGAGGCGGGCGCCGGCAAGGCGGACCTGCTGGTGCTATGCTACCCGAACAACCCCACCGGTGCGACGATGAGCCGTGAGGCCCTCGTGCGGGTGGCGGAGTACGCGAAGCGCCACGACCTGACGGTGTTGTCCGACGAGATATATGCTGACCTCACTTACGGAGGCGAACACACCTCCATCGCCGCGCTCCCGGGAATGCGCGAGCGGACGGTTGTCTACAACGGGTTCTCGAAGGCGTATGCGATGACGGGACTGCGGCTGGGGTACGCACTCGGACCCCAAAGGGCCATCGACGCGATGAACCGAATCCATCAGTACACGATGCTGTCGGCGCCGACGACCGCTCAGTACGCCGCTCTCGAGGCACTGCGTTCCTGTGACGACGCTGTCCAGGAGATGCGGACCGCCTACGACCGCCGGCGGAAGTTCCTGCTTGCCCGTTTCGAGGAGATGGGCGTGGACTGTTTCGAGGCGACGGGAGCGTTCTACGCGTTTCCGGCGGTGCCGGATCCCTACGATGAGGCCGAGACGTTCGCCGAGGACCTACTGGAGGCCGAGCGCGTGGCGATGGTGCCGGGAACGGCGTTCGGCGCCGGCGGCGAGGGCGACCTCCGGGTGTCATACGCCACTGGCCTGGAGGACCTTCGAGAGGCCGCTGACCGGTTGGAGCGCTTCCTCGCTGACGTCCGATAGAGACCGAATTAATCACTACGTCTCCAGAATTAATATGCTCCTCCGAGCGACACGGCCCGCTTCTCCGGCGGTAGGAGCACCTTACTGACCGAACTGCTCCGGCGCCGCGGCCGGTAGTTCGGAGGGTACATCGGGCATAACGTTTTTGCACAATACCAGTTAACGAGTTCATACCATGGCAATCGACGATGCCGGGGCGGCGCCGGGGGACGCCGTCGAGGGGGGGCCGGAGGAGGAGGAATCCGGGTCCCGGGCGCGCGTGGGGGAGTATAGCTGGGAAGATTATCGGCAGGAGTTCGGATCGAGCGGAGGATTCAGGTCGGGCGGAGGCGTAGATAAGGACGAGGCGCTGGGATTCCCTGCCGACGAAATCGAAGACCGGTTCGCCGCCGCCGGCACCGCCGGCGCGGTGATCGAGGGTGCCGTCGAGCGACGAACGGTGAAGGTGAGCGACGAACTCGACGAGGACGCGTTCTTCTCAACGGTGGACGGCAACACCACCATCGTCAATCGCTACGACCTAGAGAAGTCGGTGC
>CAZLOO010000367.1:0-2903 GCA_964561055.1 uncultured Halobacteriales archaeon | reverse complement strand
CCTTCGCCGTCCTCGGGCTGCTGACGATGACCGTCGCGGCGATCCTCGCCGTGGGTGCGACCGACATCAAGGAGCTATTAGCGTACTCGACGGCGTCGCATCTGGGACTCATCGTCGCCGGCTTCGGCTTCGCGGAGGCGCTGGGTGCCGAAACCGGTGCCTTCCACATCCTCAACCACGCCTCGTTCAAGGCCGCACTGTTCCTGGTGGCCGGTATCGTCGCCCACGAAGCCGGGACCCGCGACATCCGCCAGCTTGGCGGGCTGTGGCGCGACCTCCCGGTGACCGCCGCCGTCACCGTCTTCGCCGCGCTCTCGATGGCGGGCCTACCGCCGCTCAACGGCTTTTATTCGAAGGAGCTGCTGTTCGAGGCGGCCTGGGAGACGGGCCACGCGCTGGGGGGTGCCTCCCTGCTCTTTCCCGCGATCGCGGTGTTCGGCAGCGTGTTCACGTTCCTCTACTCGATCCGGTTCCTCTTGCTGTTCTTCGGGACCCGTCCCGACGCGCTTGGCGAGGTGCCCCGGCCGCCGGTCACGATGGTGGCGCCCGCGGTCGTGCTCGGTCTCGCGGTCGCGGCCATCAGCGCCGCGCCGAACGCTGCCATCGAGCTCGTCATCGGGAGCGTGTTCGAGAGCACCGTGCCAGCGCCCACGGGGAAGGGGTTCTCCGTGGCGTTCCCGACGAAGCTGAAACCCCCGGTGGTGATGAGCATCGTCACCATCGCCGCCGGCACCGTCGCGCTGCCGTTCTACGCCCGGATTCACCGCACCGTCCGGTGGCTCCGGAGCAGGAAGCCGCTCCGCCCGAACACCTACTACGACGGCTTCCTGGCGGTGGGCGAACGGCTCGGCCGTGGGGTTCCGGTCTACGTCCAGACCCGCCGGCTTGACCAGTACGCTGCCGTCGTCCTGCTGGCGACGGTGGTGCTCACCCTCGGGGGATACGCCGCCGGAGCGGCGACCCTCCCCGGGTTCGACGGTATCGGGCTGGGCGCGCCGCTGGTCATCGTGCTCGTGGTGGCCATCGTCGGCGCCGTCGCGGTCGACGCCGCCCCGAGCCACGTCGCTGGCGTCCTCACGCTGTCGATCCTCGGATTCATGGTCGCCATCTTCTACGTGCTCGCGAGCGCCCCCGACCTCGCGCTCACGCAGTTGGTCGTCGAGACGCTGGTGCTCGTCCTCTTCCTGCTGGTGCTGGACCGCCTGCCCGCCTGGTATGGCGAGATCAAACAGCGCCGGCTCGTCACCGACTCTCTCATCTCGGGGGCGGTCGGGCTCACGGTCACCACCACGGTCCTGCTGACCACCAGCGCCGAGCCGACCGACGGCATCGCGACGTTCTTCCTGGAGCGATCGCCCGTCCCCAAGGAGCACGGGCCCATCCTCACGGAGGTCGGGGGCGGCTCGAACGTGGTGAACGTCATCCTCGTCGACTTCCGGGCGCTGGACACGTTAGGAGAGATCTCCGTCGTCGCCATCGCGGCGCTGGCGGTGCTCACCCTCGTCGGCATGCGCGAGCGAGGTGAGATGCCGTGAGCGGGACCGACCCGGACCGCCAGTTCGGCACCAGGACCACCGTCATCTCCCGTACCGTCGCCCGGACGGTGGTACCAATCATCCTGCTGACGGCGGTCGCACTGCTGCTTCAGGGACATAACCTCCCCGGCGGCGGATTCATCGCCGGCGTGCTCACGACGACGGCGTTCGCGCTCGTGTACATCGTGTACGGCGGGGAGTACCTCCAGCGCGCCCTGCTCACCAGTGACGCAGGCGAAGACTACCTGTTCGACGGGGCTGTCGGGGAGTACACCCGGGCGTTCACGATCGGCCTCGTGCTTGCCGTCGCTGCCGGCCTCGGGGCCATCGTGCTCGGCGGTAACTTCCTCGGCCAGGGGGTCGTGTTCATCGAGCACGTCCCCGTGTACGAGGAAATCGAGGTCGCCAGCGCGCTCGCGTTCGATCTCGGCGTGTACTTCGTCGTCGTCGGCGCCCTGCTCACGATCCTCGGGGTAGTGGGGGGAGAATGACGGAGTTCGTTCTCGCGGTGGTGCTGGGCCTGCTGGTGGCGCTGGGCACGTTCCTCGTGCTTCGGCGGGATGTCGTCCGGGTCGTCTGGGGGGTGACGATCCTCTCCCAGTCGGCGAACGTCTATCTCATCACGATGGGCGGAGTGAGCGTCGGCGGCGCCATCCCCATCGTCGGCGCCACTACCGACCCTGCAACTGTCACGGATCCGCTGGTGCAGGCCCTGGTGCTCACCGCCATCGTCATCGGGTTCGGCACGACCGCCTTCGCGCTGGTGCTGACCTACCGGGTGTACGAGGAGCACGGCACCATCGACCTCGTCGAACTGGGCCGCGGCGACAGCGGTGACGACCCGACGGGCGAGGCTCCCCGCGAAATACTCGAGGAAACGGAACCGGAGACCGACGACCCGTCGCCGGGCGAGGGGGTGGGGGCGGATGACTGAGGTGGTCGTCGCCCCCGTGCTGGTGGGGCTGGTCACCGCCATCGCCTGTCTGGCAGTCCGGCGTTACGGCCGGCTCAGCCGTGCGGTGAGCCTCGTCGGCGCCGTGGGCTACCTGCTGGCGGTCGCCGCGCTCGTCCGCGCGGTCGCCGGCGACCCGAACGGCGTGCTCGTGTACGCGCTGGGCGGCTGGCAGGCGCCCTTCGGTATCGTGCTCGTCGCTGACGCGCTGTCGGCGGTGTTCCTCGCACTGTCGGCGGTGGTTTCACTGGCGGCGGTCGTGTATGCCAACCGTTACATGGACCCCGTGGGCCAGCGCCTCTCCTACCACCCGCTGTACCACATGATGATGGTCGGGGTCACTGGCGCGTTCCTCACCGGCGACCTGTTCAACCTGTTCGTCTGGTTCGAGGTGATGCTGCTGTCGAGTTACGTGC
>CAZLOO010000366.1:0-2903 GCA_964561055.1 uncultured Halobacteriales archaeon | reverse complement strand
GTACGAGGAGACCGAAAAGAAGGCTCGCGGCGTGCTGGAAGCCCTAGAACGGATCGAGACCGCGGCCGATCGGCCGGCCGGGCCGGAAGCGGAGGTGAACCGATGAGCGCGAGCGCCACGCGGGCAAAGCGCGTGCTGTTCGTGGACAACTTCGACTCGTTCACGTACAACCTCGTGGAGTACGTCAGCGGTCATGCGGACTGTGAGGTGATGCGCAACACCGCCACGCTGGCCGACATCCGCAACTACGGCCCAGACGCGATCGTCATCTCACCGGGGCCGGGTCACCCGGCGAACGAGCGCGACGTCGGGGTAACCATCGAGGTTCTGAGGGAGGTCTCCACAGAGGTTCCCACCCTGGGTGTCTGTCTGGGCCTGGAGGCTGCGGTGTACGCCTACGGCGGCAGCGTCGGCCGCGCTCCGGAGCCGGTCCACGGTAAGTCGTTCCCCGTCGAGCACGACGGCGAGGGCGTGTTCGCGGGCCTGCCGAACCCGCTGGGCGGGGGGCGCTACCACTCGCTGATCGCCACCGAGGTGCCGGACTGTTTCGACGTGACCGCCCGCACCGACGATCTCGTGATGGGGGTGCGCCACCGGGAGTTCCCTATCGAGTGTGTACAATTCCACCCGGAGAGCGTGCTCACCGACTGCGGGCACGATCTCATCGAGAACTTCCTGGCGGGCGTCTGAGTCCTCGATTCTCAGTAGCCCACCGCCCGCGGCGTCGGGAGCACGGACAGCGTGTCGCTGGTTAGCCCACCGGAGTGCGGGAAGACGAACCTGGGCCGGATACTGGGGAGAGGTATGCGGCAAGCGACGTCCAGCTGGTTCCCGAGCAGGCCGCCCGCGTCGCGCTCCGGGAGGACGCGGCGGTGACGGCCGACTGGGTCGCTGCGGCCACCAAGCGGACGAGTTCGACGACAGCGGACTATACTGGACTGGCTGGGAGCGCTACGCCGACAGCAGATTCGGCTCGGACCTCCGCTAGCTCGGGGAGCCGGCGGCGGTACTGCTATTCGCGGGGAGACATGCTGCCCTCGTTGCCGTCATCCGCCGCGGCAGGACTCAGAACATCCCAGTCGTTGGTCCGGTCCTCCTGTTTCACCCCCGGCTGCCGGAGGGACGGGCTTTTGACCGCTGGCCGCCAACAACATGTATGACCTTTGAGGACCTCCCGACGGTACCCCGCGCGGAGGAGCTGCTCGACACAGCCTTCTCGCGGGCCGCGCGGTCGGGCCGCGCCAAGTCCGGCCGGGAGGCTCAGGAGTCGATGCTACAGACGGCGGCCAACGTTGTGAGCGACAACCTGGATAACGTCGTCCAGGCGTGGCCGGATTTCGATCAGGTGGACCCGTTCTATCGCGATCTGGCGGACGCGGTCGCCCGCGATGAGGCGGATCTCGGCGTGGACGCGCTTCGCAAGCACCTCTCGGAGGTATCCTGGGCTGCAAGCAAGGTGGCTGATCTCCGTGGGGAGTACCAGGGCCGGATGCGCAAGGCCGACGCCGACCTCGCTCGGAAGCTCCGCAAGCAGGCGTTCGCCCGCATCGCCGACGTCACTGAGGAGGTCGGCGACGACCTCCTCGCGCTGGGAGAGGCCCGGAACGCGCTCCGACAGCTCCCGGACATTCGGGCCGACGAGCCCGCTATCGTCGTTGCGGGCTACCCCAACGTCGGCAAGTCCACGTTTGTCAATGCGGTAACCAACGCTGACAATGAGGTGGCAGCGTACCCGTTCACCACGACGCAGGTGCGAGTGGGTCATATCGAGCGCGACCACATCCGCTATCAGCTCGTGGACACCCCTGGGCTGCTCGACCGGCCGGCCGACGAGCGCAACGCCATCGAACAGCAGGCGGTCAGCGCGCTGGGCCACCTTGCTGACTGCGTGCTCGTCTTTCTCGACGCTAGTGGCGAGTGTGGCTATCCTCTGGAGACGCAGTTGGCGCTCCGGGACGGTCTGACAGAGCAGTTCCCGGACGTGCCGTTGCTCACCGTCTGCTCGAAGGCCGACCGTTCGCGGGACGTGGCGGCTGACCACTACATCAGCGTCTCGACCGGCGAGGGGGTCGAGGCGCTGCTGGAGGCGGCCGTCGAGGCAGTAGATTACGAAATAGAGCTCCCGTACGACACCGGGTAGCTACCGAATTATCTCCTCGATGCGGCGCGGCTCACCGGAGAGTGCGGGGCTCTCCTCCACCATTTTCAGTACCTCATGGTCGGTGACGTCCGGGTAGGCCTTCCCGACAGCCTCCTCGATGAGGTCCTTCTCCAAGCGAAACTCCGTGCCCTCGTAGACGACGTCCACGCCGCTGTCGTCGAAGGACAAAACAGTCATACCGACGGTAGTCGTCGGCCGGCTATAAACCCGTCCGTCCGGCCGTCTGACGGTCGTCAGACGTTCGCGGGTGGGTTTAAGACCGCTCGGACGAACTGCCGACCGTGTCAGTTGGATCGGACCCCCTGGAGCGGCTCGAAATCCCCGATGGGACCACCGTCGAGGAGCACGACCTCGTCACGGAGGGTGACGTGCTCGTCGGCGGGCAGTCAACGGTCGAGTTCGGGGTGCGCGGGCGCAACGTGGTCGCCGGCGAACGGGTGCGCTTCGGCGGCGACATCGAGGCCACCCAAGACTGCCGACTGGATATGTGGTGTGACGTGGCCGGCAACGTGCTCGTCGGCGAGGATGCCTACATCGGAGAGCGCGTCCATGTCGGCAAGCAACTGGTGGTCTCCGGCGACCTGGACATCGGCGACGAGGTGGAGATAGAGGAGGGGTTCGAGGCCTCGGGCTGGATCGTCATCCGCAATCCGATGCCGACGATCGTCTTCCTGTTTATGTACCTCACCCACCTCCTGCGGCTCGGCGACGAAGAGCGCGCGAAGGAGGTCGCCGACGAGTA
>CAZLOO010000365.1:0-2909 GCA_964561055.1 uncultured Halobacteriales archaeon | reverse complement strand
TTGAATGGCTTGGAGATTGTTCAGCAGTGCTCAGATGCCTGGTTACAGGCGATCCGATGGACTGGAGACGATTCAGGTACCCTCGAAAACATCCCTCAGGCGGTTCAATGAGCACCCGTGCGTGTGCTGGTGCAGGTTCAATGGTTCCGAGATTGCTACAAGTGTCCGTAACCGGCCGTCGCTGGGCACAACGAGGGGGTTCTCCAGCGGCTGTAAGTGCCGGTCGCGTCCAAGCAGCATCCGGAACACGCTCGTCGAGCTGCTTGGTGCTTCAGGAGACATGACCGAACCTCGAAAGCATCCTCGTCGAATGGGATTCGGCCCCCCAGGGAGTTGACGCCGACATAAGCGAACTCTACACATCCAGTCGGCGTCTTCTCTTCTCGGTAGCGCGTGCGATGCGAATTTTTCGTAGCCTACCCCAAGCACGGGACCGGTCGGAGATAGCAATAACCCGTTCGGTGTCGGTCTCTCCTTGAGAGCACCATCGCGTGTGGGGCTGTCTCATCTGGTCGGTCACGACGGTCTGCGAGACGTCCGACGCGCTTGGTTCGACGGCAGTGAGAGACAGTATCGAGTCGGTAAGTTGGACGGTTCCGGCCCAATTCGCTTGCCTGACGGGAGAATCAGAAACTCCGTTCCTGTCCGGTTGTTTGATACCGGATGACCACTCCAGTAAACTACTGACTGCTATACCGAAGGAACGGCCCTCGTCGGAGGAAGCACAGTCGGCACTGAGGGAGTGTGCCAACCACAGCGTCCCGGAAAACGGAGGCGACGACGGCGGCCGCCAGGCAGGCGTGAACCACAAACGTTTTTTTGCTTTAGGTGGGCCTAAAATGCATGGAGCGGAACGAGCCCGTCAGTCGGCGGCGAGTACTCGGGACAGTCGCAGCCGGGGCGACAGCCGGCCTGGCGGGCTGTTCGGAGGCGTTCGGTGGCAGGCAGGGTGAAGGGACCCAGAACGTGGAGATACCCAGCCTGGCTACGTTCCGGGGGTCAGGGGCCCTAATCGATGGGCGTCCCGCCCCCGGCGGCACGTCCATCGAGGATCTGCCGAACCTTTCGGGCTCGATCAATCTCTACATCGGCGGCGGTGAGGGCGGCATCTACTTTCGGTTCGTTGAACTTCTCCAGGAAATATATCCCGAATTCCAGGTCTTCGCGAGCAGCGCCTCCTCCTCATCGCTGGCACAGACGGTGGTCGAGGAGGTCGAGGCGGGTGCGCCGCAGGCCGACGTTTTCTGGTCGATCGACGCGAGTTCACTGGGCTTCGTCGCCGACAACGACGGCTACGAGCCTCTCCCGGACGACGTCGTGAGCCAGGTCCCATCCGGTTTCCGGGGCGAGGACAACGCATGGGTCGGCGTCGCCGGGCGGGCACGGAGCATCCCATACAACACGGAAGTGTTGAGTGACGACGAAATCCCCGAAAAGGTGCTTGATATCCCGGACACCGGGGCGTTGCAGGGGACGATGGGCTGGGCGCCGACATACGGGGCGTTCAAGTCGTTCGTGACGGCTATGCGTCTGCTCCGGGGGCGCGAGACCGCCCGGGACTGGCTGGTCGCGCTGCGCGAGGCCGGTACCGAGCGGTTTCCCAACGAGTTCGTCGTCTCCAGCCAGGTCGCCGACGGCACATTAGACGCCGGCTTCGCGAACCACTACTACGCGCTCCGGGTCAAAAACAGCAGACCCGACGCGCCACTGGACCTGGCGTTCACAGAGGGCGACGCCGGGTCGCTGGTCAACGTCGCCGGAGCCCTCCGAATCCAGGGGACCGAAAAGAACGAGCTAGTGAACAACTTCATCCGTCATCTGCTATCGGCCGAGGCCCAGGAGTACTTCACCACGATCAGCTTCGCGTACCCGATGATTCCCGACGTCGCGCCGCCAGGCGGATTGCCCACAATCGACCAGCTGAGCCCCCCTGACATCGACCTCTCGGAGCTGTCAGATCTGGAACCGACACTGGAACTGATGCGGGACGCCGGCGTGCTCGGCTGAGCGATGGGCGTTCGGGATCGGGTGACGGCGGTCGGCAGGCGTGTCTCGGAGGACGAGGCCACGGCGACAGGGACGGGACTGACCCTGCTCGCCGCTGCGGTCGCCGCCGCGCTCGTGCTCCCGCTGGGGTGGCTTGTCGTCGACGTGTTCAATCTCGGCCCGCGGGCGGTGGAGCTAGCGGTGGCGCGGACCACCCTGGAGGTGCTGGTCCGCAGCGTCGCGCTGGTAGCGGTCGTGACCGGAGCCAGCGTCGTCGTGGGCGTGCCGCTGGCGGTGCTCACCGTCCAGGTGGCCATCCCGTTCAGGCGGTTCTGGACGGTCGTCGCCGCGCTCCCGCTGGCGATTCCGAGCTACCTGGGTGCGTTCGCGGCGGTGTCAGCGTTCGGTCCCCGGGGGGCGCTCGTCGACCTGCTCACGCCGCTGGGGGTCGACCGGCTGCCGACCGTGTACGGCTTCGCTGGCGCCGCGGTGGTGCTCACGTTCTACACATACCCGTACGTGTTCCTAACGACGCGTGCGTCGCTACTGTCGCTTGACGCCTCGCTCGTCGAGGCCGCCCGAACCCTCAACTCCGGCCGCTGGGAAGCGTTCCGGCGGGTCACACTGCCCCAGATCGCCCCGGGCATCGCCGCCGGAGCGCTGCTGGTGGCGCTGTACACGCTGTCGGACTTCGGCACGCCGAACATCATGCGCGTGGAGGTGTTCACGCAATTCATCTACGCTCGGTACGACGCGTTCGCTCGCGACTACGCGGCGCTGCTGTCGCTCCAGCTGCTCGCGGTGACGGCGGTGATACTGGCCATGGAGTCACGCATCGGCGTCGATCGCTCCGGCGCCTACGCCAGCCGCGGCAACCGCGGCGCGCTCGGCCTGGACCTGGGGCGGTGGCGGTACCCGGCGAC
>CAZLOO010000364.1:0-2920 GCA_964561055.1 uncultured Halobacteriales archaeon | reverse complement strand
GTCGTTCACGGAGTCGGTCACGGGTATCGTGGAGGCGGTGTCAGGGGGGCGGTACGAGCGGGGTGTCGTGCCGATCGAGAACTCCATCGAGGGGTCAGTAACGGAGTCCCTGGACGCGCTTGCCGACTACGAGGTAGCGGTCGTCCAAGAGATTGTGACGCCGATCCGCCACGCGCTGCTGGCCCAGCGCGAGGCTTTCGACACGGTCGCGAGCCACGCCCAGGCACTAGCGCAGTGTCGTTCCTTCCTTGAGCGGGAGTACCCAGATGCCAGCCTGGAGGCGGTCGCCTCCACCGCTCGAGGGGTCGAGCAGGCTCGCGAGGATCCCGATATCGCCGCCATCGGCCACCCCGCCAACGCCGACGGAGAACTGCTGGTGCTGGCCGAGGATATCCAGGACCGTACCTCCAACGCGACCCGATTCGTCGTGCTCGCGCCGGTTGCCGAGCGCAGCGAGGCCGGCGGAAAAACCTCGCTGGTGGTGTACCCCAACACGAACTATCCGGGCCTGCTGTTGGAGATGCTTGAGCCGTTCGCGGACCGGGACATCAACCTCACCCGCGTCGAGTCACGCCCCTCGGGCGAGCGGCTGGGCGACTACGTGTTCCACTTCGACGTGGCCGCCGGCCTCTACGAGCCGCGCACGCAGGAGGCTATCGCAGTAATCGAGGAGATAGCCAGCGAGGGGTGGGTCCGGCGGCTGGGTTCCTACGACACGAAACACGTCGTCTACTGACTACTGGACTCAAGCTGTAGCCGGTCGCCGCTCTCCACGCCCTCCAGCGTGCCGGCGGGGAACTCGATGGCCGTGTCACAGAGCGCGCGCCCGTAGCCAACCCACGGCCGCAGGGTGGCTGTCGCCTGGACGATTCCGTCACACAGCCAGCAGGCGTCCAGCGGGAACGGGACGAATAGCATGTGTAGGCCCCGCTTTCGCTGGTGCTCGAAGGGGAACACCAGCGCCTCGCCCGGGAACGACCGCCGGAACGCCACCCCTCGGGCCTGCCCGAGCAGGCCCTCGGCAACGTCGGCGTCGGCCGCCAGGGTCCGCCCGGAGTCGTGGACGATGCGCACACCTCCATGAGGACTGGCTCGCACAAATCCCCGGCGTCTCGCATCAGGACAGCTCCGCACCCTCGAAGCGAAGGTACGCGACCGCCAGCGGGAGGACGATCCACAGGACCAGCAATACGACGCCCCACTCGTCCTGGAGCATGAACGACGTGTCGGCCGGTTGGGCAGGGACCTGTTCACCGGTCGTCGCCCGCAGGAACGTGACGACGGCGTCGTCGTAGGCGGCCTCGGGAGTGAGCCGGCGGAGGTACTGCGACCACGCCGGCGTCGACTGGCCGATGAATGGCCCGCTGGCGCCGTTGGCGATCACGTATACGATGACGTCGTTCAGCAGCCCCCAGAGGTACTTGAACACTGCCAGCGCGGCGATCCCTCCGAGCGCGGCCCGCGAGGTTGAGGAGGCGGCCGCCGAGACGGCGACCCCGATGGCGACCCAGACGGTCACGTACGCCAGCGTCGCGATGACGAACGGCAGAAACACCGTCAGCGACAGCGCGCCGACCTCGAACAGGGTGTATACAATCGCCAACACCACGCCGACGACCACCGGCAGCGTGACGACGGCGCTTCTACCGAGGAACTTCCCCACCAGCGCGTCCCCGCGGCTGTGGGGCAGCGACAGCAGCAGCTTGATGCTCCCGGTGTCGCGTTCCCCGGCGATCGAGCGGTACGACGCGGCGATCGCCGCGATCGGGACGATCGTCTTGACCGGCGACGGGACCACGATCAGCAGGCCGCTGCGGAACCGGTTGACGAGCAGCAGCGCCGCCTGAACCCCGTCGAACCCGCCGGTGTCTCCCAGCCGGATGAACAGCGCTGTCCCTCCGAGCACGACCGCGAGGAACAGCACCATGAGCCCCACGAGCAGGCGCGACCGGACGGCGTCCTGGAAGTCCTTGCGTGCGACCGGCAGCCAGTTGCCGGGCAGCGCCTCCCTTATTCCGGGTTGCGATTCGGCGCGCCCGCTCACGTCCCTCCCTCCGTGTGACAAATCAGGCCCGGGCTCGCCGGCACGTCGGCCGTCGTCATCCGCGGACCTCCGCTCCATCGTCGCCGGCCGCCGACGCCGTGCCGTTCCCGTCCTCGGTGTAGGCGGCGAACAGCTCCTCGAGAGAGGCCTCCTCGGTGGTGAAGTCCGCCACGTCGATGCCGGCCTCCTCGATAGCCCCGAGCACGGCGGTCTTACTGCCGCCGTCGATGGAGACGGCGAGCGTGTCGCCGTCGACGCGGACGCTCTGGACCCCGTCGACGTCGCGAGCCACCCTCGCTGCACGGTCGGGAGCGGCGGTGACGGTCACCGACAGCTGCGAGTCGGCGCCGATCGACTCCCGGAGCGTCTCGATCGAGTCCTCGGCGACCAGTTCCCCGTTCCGAAGGATGCCGACCCGGTCACAGACCGCCTCGACCTGTTCGAGGATGTGACTCGAGAAGAACACTGTCGCCCCGCGATCGTTCTCAGCGCGGATGATCTCGCGCATCTCACGGGCACCGTTGGGGTCCAGCCCCGTCGACGGCTCGTCGAGGATCAGGAGGTCCGGCTCGCCGACCAGCGCCATTGCCAGCACCAGCCGCTGAGTCATCCCCTTCGAGTAGCCGCCGGCCTTCCGGTCGATGGCGTCGGCGATGCCGACCCGCCCGGCGAGCGCCTCGGGGTCGTCGTTGGCGCCCTTCGAGTCGATAGCGAACTCCAGGTGTTTGCGCCCCGTCAGCCGGCCGTACACGTCGTAGCCGTCCGGGAGCACGCCGATGCGCCGGCGGATGGCCCGGGACTCGCCCTGGGCGTCCATCCCGAGCACGCTCGCGGTCCCCTCGGTCGGGCGGATGAAGTCCAGCAGGATGTTGATCG
>CAZLOO010000363.1:0-2934 GCA_964561055.1 uncultured Halobacteriales archaeon | reverse complement strand
CGTATCTCAACCCCCACGATACCACCCCAACGGACGCGTGTTGTTCATACTACCAGTCAGTAGCACGTTTCAGGTCTTGAGATTTACGACAGACGGATGTAGGAGCCGCCCCACCCAACCGCTGTGACTCACGCGCTGTACCTGGAGGACTCGACGGTGAGGCGGTTCGAGGCACGGGTCGAGCGGGCGCTGGAGGACCGGGTCGTTCTTAACCGCACCCACTTCTACCCGAAGGGGGGTGGGCAGCCGGCCGACCACGGCACCCTGAGCGACGGCGAGCGGACGATCGACGTGATCGACGTCCAGAAGCGTGACACCGTTTACCACCATCTCGACGGAGAGCCGCCGGCGGAAGGGACCCGCGTGACGGGCGAACTAGACTGGGAGCGCCGCCACGCCCACATGCGCTACCACACGGCACAGCACCTCCTCTCGGCGGTACTGCTAGAGCAATTCGACGCACGTACCGTGGGCAACCAGCTCTACCACGACCGTGCCCGCATCGACGCCGCCTACGAGCGGTTCACCGAGGAGGACTTATTAGACATCGCTACGCGGGTGAACGAACTGATCGACCGCGGGCTGGCGGTGGACTGGTACACGATGGACCGCGAGCGTGCCGAGAAGGAGCTCGACACGGACCGCACCCGCATCGATCTCCTGCCAGACAGCATCACGGAACTGCGCATCGTCGAGATCGGCGAAGGGCCGTTCGATCGGACAGCGTGTGCCGGCACCCACGTCCGCTCAACGGCCGACCTCGGGGAATTCGTCCCGACGGGCCGCACTACCGGCGGGAGCGACACCGAACGGCTGTCGTTCGTGCTCGAAGCGCCGTGAGTGGACGTGTGTGGGGAGATCGGAGAGGCCGCGTAGGTTTTTGTGACCGCCGGGCGAACCTACCGTATGGAGTTCCGAACGCCGACACTCAAGGATGCCCCCCGGATCCGTGAGATAGCGCTCCGGTCGCTGGAGTCATCGTACACGCTCAGCCCCCAGACGATCGAGAGCGCGGTGAGCCAGCTCTACGACGACGACGCGCTGGCCACAAAGCTTGACGACGACCAGCAGGTGCTACTGCTGGCCGAGCGGGAAGGCCAGACAGTCGGCTTCGTTGAGGGCGCCATCGTCGCCGAGGGGGAGGCCGATCTCCAGTGGCTTCATGTCGACCCGGACTACCGGGGGGAGGGAATCGCCCGCGACATGTTCGAGGAGACCCGGGCCCGTCTGGAGGAAATGGGCGCCGAGCGCCTTCGTGGGCGCGTGCTCAGGGTGAACCCCTCGGGCAACGACTTCTACGACCACTACGGCTTCGTGAGGGCCGGCGAGGACACGGTCGTCATCGACGGCACCACCTACATCGAGAATATCTATATCGACGACGAGCCATCCGAGATGGAGGCCGGCGAGACCGAGGACGGCCGCCAGGTGTTCGTGGACACGAACGATGCCGACCGGGGGAACGTCGGGCCATTCTACACCGTCTACCTCGACCGGACACGCTCGACACGCTATGGGTTCCAGTGTGGCAACTGCGGCAGCTTCGACGTCGCGATGGACGCGATGGGTCGGGCCCAGTGTAACGGCTGTGGCAACGAGCGGAAGGCGACCCGCTGGGACGCCGCCTACCTATAGCCCCGGGCGGATTCGAACCGCCGTCATGGGCTCCAAAGGCCCATATGATTGGCCACTACACCACGGGGCTTCGTTGGCAGTAGTGGCGGAAGCCACTAGAGGCTATCGCCCTCGGGTCGCTCAATCGGCGGCCTCGGAGTCGGCCGCCACCGGGAGGTCCGCCAGCAGTTCACAGACGTCATTCTCGTGGTCGAAACAGTCCGGACACTCCGGCTCCCGGTCGATGATGGTGTCGAGCCGCTCGGCCACCGTCGCGTCGATCACCGTCTCGAGGGTGCGGGCCTCCTCGCGGAACTGCTCGACCTCCAGCACCTCGATGAGGAACCGCTGGATGATGCAGTAGGTGCCCAGCGCCTCCCGGGCGCGGGCGATACCCTCGTCGGTAAGCGAGACGCCGGTGTACTTCTCGTGGTCGGCCAAGCCACGCCCCTCGAGCTTGCCGATCATCTCGTTGGCGCTCGCCGGACTCACGCCCATCGCGTCGGCTACTGTCCCGGTGCTCGCGGGGCCGTCCTCAAGACTCTGGATGCAGTAAATGGCCTTCAGGTACTGGTCGGCCGTGTTCACGCGGACCACCCCGCGCGAGCGTTGAGGGGAAGCGGTTCAGCTCGTTCCCCCATCAGCGCTCCTCCATGAGCTTCGTGACGCGCTCGACGCCCTCTGCTTCTTCCTCGCGGATGCCCCGCAGCACAGCGAGCACCCGGTCGCGGTCCAGACTGAACGTTCCCTCGGCGCCCTCGAGCGCTGTTATCACGTCGTCGTAGAACTTGTACGCCGTCTCCTCGTTGCACAGCTGGTCGTAGAGCACGCCGTCGAAGTCCTCCGGTTTCGTCTGGCCGTACTGTGCCTCCACGAGCGCCTCGATCTGGTCGAACGGGACGCTCTCAGCCTCCAGATCGTCCACGAGCGCTTCCAGGCGCGAGCGGTGGTCGGCTGACTCCGCCGCTGCCTCCTCCAGTAGCGCCGCGGTCTCCCCGTCGAGGTCGTCGTTCAGCTCTCTAGCATGCTTGTACGCCCGGGCCTCGACGACCTCCTCCAGCACCATTCCGATCTGGAGCAGCCGTGCGAGCTGGTGGTCACCCTCCAGGGCGCGCGAGACGCTCATCCGGTCCGCCCTCCGGAGGCCGGCGACTGGTCGCTCATACCTGTGTCCCGGCGGGCGAGGCAGTTAAGTCGTTCCCCCGCGGGCCGCCGGAGGCGGAGTCCGGGCTCGAACGGCCGCAGAAACGCGGCGCGGGCTCAGGCGCGGGCCTGCAGCCGGTCGCGGATGCGCTCGGTGAGGTCCTCGCGAAGCTCGTC
>CAZLOO010000362.1:0-2934 GCA_964561055.1 uncultured Halobacteriales archaeon | reverse complement strand
AGCTGTACGAGGAGATCGCCGAGGAGCAGCTCATGGAGATGCACCCGATGATGCGACAAATGTTTGGAGATTGATACAAAACATCTCCCCATAGCACCGCCGTCCTTCTTAACCGATGACCACGCCGCCCACAGAGGGGAGGGTCCGGCGTGACCGACGCTGGCGCGCCCGAGGCGGGACTCCCGTCTTCGCGCTGCCGCCGGTCCCGCTCAGCGACGACTTTTTCATGTGGCTGGCTGCCGACGATGATATTGAGCAGCTTTGGGTTCCGACGGTCCGACCAGCTGCGGTCACCACCCGCGCGGGCGTCCACCAGGGTGACATCCTGAAGCTCTGAAATGAGCGGGTTGAGGACTACACGCTGGTTGAGTACCGGACTGGGGAGGCGAGGCTACGCTGGTACCGGTATCAGCGGATCATAAAACAGGAGATTGGCTCAATCCTCGCCGAGCGTCTCGCGGGCGCGGCCTAGACGCCGCTGGCCGTCCACTCTGGAGGGGTCGAGGGATGACCCGGCGCCGCAGCGGCTCTCATCGACGCCGGAACTCGGTCGCTTCCAGCAGAGAGGCATCTGGAAGTGAACCCCGGTCGAGACTACGGGCACTGCCTGGCCTGTAGCCGTCCTACGCGGAGCCACTGGCTGGGTGGCCAGTTCCAGTGCCGCTACTGCTACCGGGTAGCCCGGGTCGTTCCGGTCGCCGACGGTGGCGAGGCGGCGGGCAGTGACGAGTCCGGCGCCAACACCCCTGACGGCGAGGCGACCGACGGCGGCGACGCGCGGAATGCGGCGGCGTTCATGGGCGGCACCGACGAGATTGAGGCGTTCCCCAGCAGGAAGACTACAACCCACGGCGATTCGAGCCCTCGGCGGGCGGGCTTGGCCGCCCGACTGCGACGCTCCCGACCGACCAGCTTGAGGCGATCGACCACATCCAACGCTGGGAGTTGACGCGGATCGCGGCCAGGCGTGGCCCGGCATCGACGAGGCCCGCGAGCGGCTGTTTCGGGCTATTCCTCGAACGAGGCGCCACGAGAACGACCGGGTGGTCGACGCGCCGACCAGCCTCGGGAAGAGCTACGCCATCGCCGCGACGCCGTGGGGCAGCGCCCAGTACGTCGGCGTCACGGGCGGGCGGCCGGTGGTCCACCTCTCGAAGACCCGCGACGCCCGCGACGAGGCCGTCGCGACCAGCCAGAACGCCGACGTCGACCATCTCGTGCTTCGGGCGCGCATCGAAGCCTATCCCGTCTGCGCCGACGAGTACGACCCGTCAACGGTGGAGGGCATCGACCGGCCGGGCCCGACCGTCGAGGGCTAGCCCGCTCTAGCGCGCGATTGATAGTCGCGGTACCACGTCCCAACTGCCGCGCGGCCTCCCGTGTACCGATCTCGCCCTTTTGCTTCATCTCCAGCACCGGGACGACGTCGCAGTAGTTTCCCTTCTCGACGAGTCGGCCGGTCGCGTGCAACTGGAGCAGGTTCGCGACGACCTCGCGGCGAAGGCCGACCAGTCCGAACAGCGCGAGCAGCGCCTGCGCGAGCGGTTCGCTGCCGAGGAGAGCAGGTAGTCGCCTGTCCGAACGTCTCAGTATCTGATACGAGGGCCCGGCTGAATACAGATCCTGTATACATCACTATTTCACTCTCCGAAGCCACGTTCGAACAGATAATTCGCGATCCCATTTTTCATGATTTCGTCAGTTCCATGGCCGATCCGTCGGGAGCGAACGAACCGATAAAGATACTCCAGGGGATGCCCTTTCTGATAACCGTTCGCACCAAATACCTGTAGCGCCTCGCTAACGATCCGTTCCGTCCTTTCTGAAGCGAACAATCTCGTTACACTCGACATGAGTCTATTGGGCGGCTCCTCACGTTCGAGTGCCTCTGACGTCGTTCGATAGACGAGACTACGGCCGGCTTCGTACTGTGTGACCATGTCGGCGAACTTCCATTGCATGCCTTGGAACTCCCCGATTCTCTGCCCGAATTGCTCCCTCGTTTGAGCGTAGTCCAAGGCATGTTCGATGGCACAGCGAGCGGCTGCAATGGTCCACATCGAGATGAGCACCCGCTCCCAGTTCAACTGTTTCAATTGGGCTTTCCAGTCGCTTTGATCCGTGACAAGAAGGTTCTCTTCCGGAATACGGACCTCTTCCATGACGAAGTGCGACTGGATGTGGCCGGCCATGTTTTCGTATTCGGTGACAACATCGATACCGTCCGCGTCGAATTCGACGATCACCGATCCGATATTGCCATCGGGAAATTTAGTCCAGACGACAGCTGCTTCCGAATCCGGTACCGCACTGACCCATGTCTTCTCGCCGGTGAGGTAGTACTCGCCTCTTTCACGTTTGACCTGCGTATTCATCGCTGTGACGTCGCTTCCTGCTCCCGGTTCACTGATGGCTATCGCCATCGTCGTTTCGCCATTGCAGACGGGCGGTAAGTAGCATCGCTTCGCCGCTTCGGTCCCGAATTTCGCGATAGCCACCGGCGCAATATTGTTGAGAACGAGCGTCCACGCTGTATCAGGACAGACATTTCCGACGGCTTCGACCACGAGCATGTCCTCAGCAACTCCCATCCCGCCCCCGCCGTAATCCTCAGGAATACTGAGACAGAGTAAGCCGTGCTCTGAAAGTGCTTCGAGATTGGGCCACGGCGTTTCGCCATTCCATTCGAACGCTCTATCGGCCAGCTCGCTCTCGGAGAATTCCTCGACCAGGTCGACAATCATCTGCTGTTCATCCGTTAAATCGCTAAGAGTCATAGAAGAGGATGAAAGACCGATCTGTCTTAATGATATGGCCGGATAAGCGGAGTGCAGCGGGTTTCACCACCCGTCTATACCCAACTGAATTGCTCGGTACTGCGCATCGATGCCGAGGGGGCACATGGATACCTCCGGAGTGGTCGTGTGTGGACGG
>CAZLOO010000361.1:0-2941 GCA_964561055.1 uncultured Halobacteriales archaeon | reverse complement strand
ACGGCGCTGATCGACGCGCTGGCGATGCATCTCGTGCTCCGGCCCGAGGAGTACGGGGTTGTCATCTGCCCAAACCTGGCCGGCGACGTGCTGTCTGACCTCGCGGCCGGTTTGGTTGGCGGACTAGGGCTTTTGCCTAGCGCTAACGTCGGCGCTGAGACCGGGCTCTTCGAGCCGGTCCACGGCTGCGCGCCGGACATCGCCGGCCAGGGTATCGCCAACCCCGCGGCGACGATACTCAGCGGCGCGCTGCTTCTGGAATTCCTCGGCGAGGAGGAGGCCGGCGAGAACGTGCGCTCGGCCGTTGAGGGTGTGCTCGCGGAGGGGCCCCATACCCCGGACCTGGGCGGGGACGCCTCGACGGCGGATGTGACCGAGGCGGTGCTGGACCGGCTGTAGCTACTGCTCCGCGGCGGCCTCGCGGACCTCGTTCCACCGGCCCCGGTCCTCCAGCAGTTCCTGGAGCTGGTCAGTGTACTCGGCAACGAGAGTCTCGGCAGCGGCGACCTTCTGCTCATCCACGCCGCTGTCGTCGCTGCCGCCGACGCCGAGCGCCCCGAGTACGTTGTCCAGTAGGCCGCCGGAGTCGTCGCTCGCGCCGTGCATGTTCGACTGCTGCTGGGCGACCCGCTCCATCTCCGGAACGATGGCGTCAAGATTGGAGGTGTCGCCCACTAGACGGGCGTGCTCCGGGTCGGTGGCGTCCTCGATGCGGAACTCAACGGCGGTCATCACCAGTCCCCACTCCTGACGGGAGAACTGCGACCCCCGTATCTCCTTCTCGAACTCCTGGTCGAGCGCCATCCTGGCGCCGACGATACGGTCGGTCCAGTCGTCCATATCCCCCGGTGAGGTCCGCCCGGTAAAGACGGTTCCGCCCGCAATCGAACGGCAGGAAGACAGCTGGCGCGGTCGGCAGCGGTAGCGGGAACACACCCATCCCGGGCGAGTGCGGCGAAGCCGCCCGAGCGAACAGGTGTTCTCGTTCGAGCTTTCTGCAAGGACAGTCACCTTCGGCGGCCCGACGCAACAAAGAGCTCGAGTTACGCGATATCCCGACTGGTGTCGATGTCGACGCCGTCTTCCAGTTCCAGCTTGACCACCTCGGGCAGCGCGCGGCCGCCGCGGAACTTCGGTACTGTCAGGCGGTTCTCAACGGTATCGCTGCCGATGCGAGTCCGCAGGTCGAATACCACGTCCGCCATGTGCCGGGAGATATCCCGACCAGAGGGGATATCCTGGCCTGTGAGACAGTGCAATACCGCCAGCCCGCGGGTATTGAGCATGTGGTTCTGCATCTCGTTGAGGAAGTTCCGGTAGCGATCGTAAGGCGCTCGCTCCAGCACGTCCGCGGGGTCGATGATGAGGTTCGACGTCTCCGGGAGCGCGCTCACCAGCTTAGCCGTATTGTCGATGGGGGCATCCCCGGTGATGTGTCGTACCGTCGGGTCGCCCGCTCGAGTGGGGGAGTTGCGGATGCTGTCGGCAACAGCGTCGGAAGTCCGGCCCAGCGAGATGTACAGCGTCCCGCGAGTGGCAGTGAGCTCGTGGAGTAGAAACTCCGCCTGGCTGGCCGGCGGCGCACACAGCGCTACCGTACTACCGGCCGGCAACCCCCCGTCGAGTTTCCGATCGAGCACCTCGATGCCCGTCGGTAACCGGTCAACCATCCAACATCATATTGGCGTCAGTACTGATTAAGTCTTTGGCCATAAGGCTAAATTCGAAGATGCGCTCCACCGCGTACTCGTGGGCGCTGAGCACCTCTGCAGCCGATTTAACAATCTCGAGAACACCAACTAAAAGCTGGCACGGCGAGCAACCGAGCCACGCCGCTGGGGAGGTTCCGGACAACAGGTCACCGCGACGCCGGCTACCGCCGCGCCAAGCGTGTGCCATCGCGGCGTCACAGTCCACGAGCGAGGATCGGCGGGCAGCACTGGCGAGCGCCTGACCCGAGCCGACAGCTGTGGTCGTTGTCCTAACACCACTTTTTCCTCGGCAGCAACAGATATAGGGGGCGTAGTCCCCCCTCCGTGCTGAACTCCGGGGCTATGCGAAGCGGTACTTGCGCTCGCCCATCCGGCCCCAGCCGTCGAAGACGAACTCGCCGTCAGGGGTCGTGAACTCCTCGACGTCCGTCGTGTCCACGTCGTGGTTGTGAACGTCGTGAATACGTTCGTACTCCTCGAAGGAGAGGTCGTAACGGGCGTCAAGTTGTTCGTCGATAGTGAGCCCGGCGATTTTCCCCTCCCAGCCCGGCTGGACCGTCTCGGCGTGGACCTCTGCCTGGGCGCCGCTGCCGTAGGAGGCCACCCCGAGGCGGGCGCCGACGAGATCCTTGCCGGCCTTGAGGGCGTGTTTCAGTCCGCTCACGCGAGCGACGTGGACGGAGCCAGTGTACCAGTTGCCTACCTGGCTGCTGATCTCCAGGGTTGGCGCGATGACGTCATCGTACCAGTCCTGGTAGCGGGCGGTGTCGACCAGCCGGTCGGTGTACTCGCTCATCGCTTCCACGTAGGCCTCGTCGGAATCGAACGCCTCCGGACGGGGCTGGCGGCCGATCTCATCGGCGAGTTCCTCCTCGATGTTCGTGTCCCGGATAGTGTGGCGGTACGCCAGCGCGGCGGCCTTGCGCACCATCCCCGGGAACGGCGTGTGAAACGGCAGCAGCACGAACTCGTCCGGATGGATGTCGCCGGCGACGCTCTCGAAGTCCTCGACGGCCTCGCGCATTCGGGCGAGATACACCTGCACGGAGCGCTTCCCGTCGACACTGGGGAATTGCTGGTTGGGCTTGAGGAAGTCCGTCTCGTCGGCACTGCCGTACCCCTGTTCGGTCGACAGCTCCACCACGTCGGGGTCCTCGCTGATTAGCATCGCGACGGCGCCGGCGCCCTGAGTCGCCTCGCCAGCGTCACCGCGGGCGTACAGCGCAGTG
>CAZLOO010000360.1:0-2958 GCA_964561055.1 uncultured Halobacteriales archaeon | reverse complement strand
AAGTCCATACCCGCTGATGGGACCCAGCCGGTATAAATCCGTGGCGAGCCCCCTACGGGAGGCTACCGGCGTCGTCGACGGCAGCAAGCCCCTCCTCAGTGATACGAAACCGCGCTGACTCCCCGGCCGGGGCCGAACGGTGCTTCTCTAGGGTAATCCTCCGGTTCCCTCCCCGGAACCGCTCCAGACGGAGCACGGCTCCCGACCAATGGGTGAGGGTGTGTCCCCCTAGCGGCCGTGCTCGGTCGCTATCCGGGTCGGTAAACACCTGGTTGGTGATGATAACAGCGAGATCGTGCCTCCGGGCCAGCCCCAGCAGGTGTGTCACCTGGCGGGCGACCGCTCGGAGGGCGTCCCCCTCCTCGCGTTCCGTGCGCTCCAGCCGGTAGAAGCCGGTGGCGCTGTCGAGGACGATGAGGTCCACGCTCCCCGCGATGTCGGCGGCGTCCTTTACCGCCTCCTCCTGCTCCTCGAAATCCAGCGCCTCGCTGACGATCAGTCGCGAGGCCAGCCCCTCCACGGCCTCCTCACCGACCCGACCACGGCCGAGCTGTTCAAACCGGTCCAGGGAGAGCCCCTCGGTATCGATGAACAGGGCGCTGTCGCCGGTCGCGCCGACCTCGACGGCCGCTGACAGCGCCAGCGTCGTCTTCCCGGAGGCCGGGGGGCCGTACATCTGCGTAACGGCGCCGCGCTCGAACCCCCCACCCAGCAGGTCATCGACCGGCGTGCAGCCGGTCGGAACTGGCTCGCTCACACGGCCGCTTGGAGCCGGCGCAGGTAAACCTCCCTGGTCGGCCTCCGGAGAGGGTCAGCCTCAAGCCTCCGGCCCGCACAGCCACAGCCATGCCCGACAGCCGGGAGCCGGACGGGCGGACGGACCTCGCGCGGCGGATCGCTGGCGAGGTGGTGATGAGCGACGACCCCGGAGGGACGCTCCGGCGCTGGCGCGAGGACTTCGGTGTCTCCCAGACGAGGCTGGCCGAGCAGTTGGACGTCTCCCCCTCCGTCGTGTCGGACTACGAGAGTGGGCGGCGCACCTCGCCCGGTATCCGCGTCGTCCGGCGGACGGTTGACGCACTGCTTACCGTCGACGAAGCCCGCGGGGGCAGCCACATTCGCCAGTACGCTCGCGTGTTATCGGCCGGCTTCGAGAGCGACGTGGTGTACGACCTCCGGGAGTACTCCACCGCCGTCGCCATCGAGCGGCTGTACGACGTCATCGAGGCGACAGAACTGTTGGCCGGGAGTGCCACCGCTGTCGCCGGCCACACGGTGATCAACAGCGTGGAGGCGATCCGTCGACTCTCAAGCGAGGAGTTCTACCGGCTGTACGGCCAGTCGACCAACCGCGCGCTGGTGTTCTCGAATGTTACCCGGGGCGAGTCGCCGCTGGTCGCGCTGCGGGTCGTCACCCCGACACCGAGCGCGGTGGTGCTGCACGACATCGAATCGGACGACGTCTGGGAATACGCCCCGGACCTGGCCCGCGCTGACGGCTACTCGCTGGCGGTGTCCTCAATGGAGCTGGAGGCGATGCTGGAGGCGCTAGGCGGACTCGCTTAGCCGATGACGTGGACCGACGCCGGGGGCAGCCGGAGCCGGACGCTGTCACGCTCTTCCAGACCGAGCGCGTCGTAGCGCGGCGGCGGCACGTCCGCCGCCACGGTCGCCTCGACACCCTCCGGTCGAACGGCCACGCGGTAGGAGCGTCCGTCGAACTGTCGGCTCTCGATACGGCCGTCGAGGGCGTTCTCGCCGACCTCCTCCAAGACGACGTACTCCGGTCGGACGCAGAACCGGATCGTCGCCCCGGACTCGACGGCCGCAGGCGCCGCCCGGATCGTGTGCTCGCCCCACTCCAGGCGGGTAGCGTCCCCACCCTCAACAACTGTCGCGGCGAACACGTTCACCCCGCCGGTGAACGACGCGACGAACGGGGAGGACGGCCGCCGGAGCAACTCCTCGGGGGGCGCCACCTGCTCGAGGTGGCCGTCGTTCAGGACGGCGACCCGGTCGCCGATGACCGTCGCCTGGTTCTGGTCGTGGGTGACGTACACCACCGGTATCGACAGCTCGGCGAGCAGATCTCGTAGCTCACCCCGGAGCCGGCGCTTTGCGGGAGCGTCCAGGTTCGCTAGCGGCTCGTCCAGCAGCAGCGCTGCGGGGCGGGCCGCGAGCGCCCGTGCTAGCGACACCCGCTGGCGCTCGCCGCCGGACAGCGCCGATGCCGGCCGGTCGAGCACGTCGGTTATTTCCAAGGTGGCCGCCAGCGACGCCACTTGCCCGTCGCCCTCGGCGGCATAGGCGACGTTCTCGCGGGCGGTCATGTGGGGGAACAGCGCGCCGTCCTGGAAGACGAGTCCCACGTCTCGGCGCTCAGGCGGCCAATCGGTGACGTCCACCCCGTTCAGGAACACCCGTCCACTGTCCGGTCGCTCGATCCCCGCGACCAGCGACAGGAGGGTCGTCTTCCCGCAACCGGAAGGGCCAAGCACCGTTAGCACCTCCTTATCGACCGACAGCGACAGCGGGCCGAACGAGAACCCTGGATACGACCGCTCCAAGCCGTTCAGTTCCAGCATCAGTCCCAGGGGGTCGTGCCGACGGCATTCAACACGGCGAGCACGACGACAGCCACCCCGACGAGAACGACCGCGACCGGGAATGCGGCCTCCAGTCCCTGCGTCGAGAAGGCGACCCACACCTCCACGGGCAGTGTGCGCGGGTAGTATGCCAGCATCAGGGTAGCGCCGAACTCCCCCATCGAGCGGGCGAACGCCAGCGTCATCCCGGCGAGGATACCCGGTGCCGCGAGCGGCAGTGTCACCCGGCGGAACGTGGTCGCCGGTGGCTTGCCGAGCGTTCGAGAAGCGTATTCAAGATGTCGGTCCACGCTCTCGAAGGCGGCCTTCGCGGTGACGACGACGAACGGCGAGGCGACGAACGTCTGGGCCA
>CAZLOO010000359.1:0-2960 GCA_964561055.1 uncultured Halobacteriales archaeon | reverse complement strand
GGCGCATTGCCGGGCTGAACGTCCTGCTGTTCGGGCTGTTCGGGCTGCTGTTGCTGGCGGTCGGGCCACGGGGGTTCATCCTCGAACAGGGAACGGCTGCGACGGGCAGTTACCTCGCGAACTTCGTCGGGATGAGCCTCTACACCGGCAGCGAGTGGGTCGCCGACTGGACTGCCTGGAACTGGTCGTGGTGGTTCTCCTGGGCGCCGTTCGCGGGGCTGTTTCTGGCGGCGCTCTCACGGGGCCGCAGGATACGGACGGTCGTGTTCACCGGCGTCGTCGCCACCTCGCTGGCGACGATGGCCTGGTTCATCGTCGTCGGTGGCACCACCCTCGGCCTCCAGACCAGCGGCGCCGCGGACGTGCTCGGTGCTGTCGCCGCCCGCGGCGGCGCCGAGGCCGTCGCCGGCTTCCCTGTACTGGCAGCGCTCCCGCTCGGGGAGTTACTCCTGTTTCTCTTCCTGGCGTTGATCGTCGTGTTCATCACCTCCTCGGCGGACACGTCCACGCTGGTGGTCGCGGTGCTGGCCTCCCGCCGGGGGCTGGCACCAACCTCCGGAAGCATTGCCTTCTGGGGAGTGTTCCAGGGGGCGGTCGCCCTCGGCCTGGTCGTGCTCGGCGGCCGGGAGACTCTCCGTGCGGTGGCGGTGCTCACTGGCGGGCCGTTCGCGGTGGTGTCGCTGATCGCGCTGGCGGGGCTCACCCTCACCTTCCGACGCCACGAAGGGGGCCACGCCTCCTTGCTCGACAAGGCACGCGAGCGGCTCCCCGCCGTCCAGACCCACCACGACATCGACCCCCCAGGAGAGGACTAATAAACGGCGCCCGCTCCGGCCCCATGATTATTTGAACCCGATACCCGAACCCCGTCCGGGTAGTCACCATGTACGACACTATCCTGGTTCCGACCGATGGGAGCGACGAGGCACTGATGGGGGCCGAGCACGCGGTTGACCTCGCGCGGGCCTCCGGAGGGACGATTCATGCGTTGTACGTCATCGACCTGCCGAACGCCCCCCGGACCCCCCACATCATGGACGACGAGGAGGAGATGCGCGAGGAGTACGAGCGCTTCGGGGAGGAGGTCACCGAGAAGGTGTGTTCGATGGCCGCCGACGCCGGCGTGGACTGCGAGACCGTCCTCCGGCGGGGATCGGTCCACGGGGAGGTCGTCGACTATGCCGAGGAGGAGAGAATGGACGCCATCGTCGTTGGGACTGGTTACCGGGGGAGGTTAGGCTCACTCATCGGCAGCACCGCCGAGAAGATCGTGCGGACCGCGACGGTGCCCGTGGTGACGGTCCGCCAGACCCAGGACGACCACCCCTAAAGCCGGGACTCGCGGAAGTAGATGAGAAGGCTGGCGCCCAGGAAGCTCATTCCGGCCAGCATGAACCGGCCCTGGGTCATCAGCGTCACCGCCAGCAGCAACAACAGCACCGCGACCACCGCCAGCACGAGCGGTATTAGCTCCATACCCGCCCGATGATAGGACGGCACCGGCTTATAGCCCCCGGGCTCAGAAGTGCTCGAACTCCCAGTGGTAGCGACACCGGTTACAGGAGGCCCACTCGGGGACGTCGAACTGCTCGGGGTGGCGCCGGCCGTGGACCATCTCGTCGCCACACACCGGGCAGGTGAAGTGTGACAGCTCCAGGGTGGGAAACTGCTCGACGTCGTACTCCGCGTAGCAGTCCGGACAGTCGAGCGTCCCGTCCGGGCGGTGTTGGTAGATCTGGCCGCCACACTCCCCGCACTCGACCGTCGCGGGCGGACGGTGGGCCCAGCCGATGTCTCCATCGATGGTTGTGGTCTGGGCCTCAGGGATGGACAGCGTCATCTCCACGTCAGGGTCCGTCATCAGCGGTCTGGCGACCGCCTGCCCGGCGCGCCGGAGCGTCCCGGCAACCGACGTGGCCGTATCGACGAGTCTCTCAAGCCGCTGTGACACATTCTATCCTCCGGGAGGGACGAACATAAGTGACACGGGACCATCCACCACGCCCCGACAGCTTTTCCCGGCCACCGGTCCACCGTTGCGTATGTTATCGGGGGTCTCGGCGGGCGTGGCCGCGCAGCTGGGCCCGGATGTACTGGCCGAGGCCCCGCCGCCGCTGCGGGCGGGCGTGGGCTTCCTACTCGTTTTGGGCGCCGGAGCAGCGCTCCTGTACCGGTACGAGGCGTTCATCGACCGAGCAACCGACGCCTGCTTGGAGAAGCCCCTCCAGGCGGTCATCTACGGAGTGATGGCCCATGGGGGAGTCGTCTTCGTCGGCGGGTACCTACTCAGTCAGTTGGCGCGAATCGGCGCCGGCAGCGTGCTTGTCGCCATAGCAGCGTCCACAGCCGTCGGGCTCGGCCTGCTGGCGTTGGCAGGGCTGGGGTTCACCGTCGTCGGCACCGGCATCACCGACGCCGCCGGGAGCCGCCAGCCCTGGACCGGGCTGGTCGTCGGCGCCGGCCTCGCCGCGGCCGCAGCGGTGGTAACCCCGGTCGTGGCTGCGGCGCTGCTGTGGGTAGTTGTCGTCTCCGTGGGAGTTGGCGGGGCCACCCGCCGGTGGTTCCACAGCGACGCCGTCTCACAGCGGGCGTAGCGCCGCCGCTGGCGGCTAAAGAGCGAAGGGAAGAAAGGTAGGTCAGCCGCGGGCGGCAGGTGTCAGTCGCCGCTCGGGCTGGAGCTGGAGTCGGTGTCGGAGATGTCGGTTACCACGTCGTCGCCGGCAGTGCCGATACTCACCTCGCCCTCCTCACGCATCCGTTCGATGCGCTCGGCGAACTCCTCGGACTCCAGTATCTCGTACTCCCGGTCCAGCCCGAGATACACAGTGTAGCACATCAGCAATAGGATCGCCGCGAACGGGAGCCCCGTGGTGATGGCCGCCGTCTGTAGCGCCTCTAGGCCGCCACCCCATAGCAGGATGGCCGCGACGAGGCCCTCGGTGATCGCCCAGAAGATGCGC
>CAZLOO010000358.1:2004-2962 GCA_964561055.1 uncultured Halobacteriales archaeon | reverse complement strand
CGGCCTCGTAGTCGTCCTGTCCGGCGTAGCGCTGGTGGGTCCAGCCGTGGTGCTCGACGTCATGGCCGCGGTCGTGGACCTCCCCGCAGATCCCCGGGAATGACTCGACGGTGTGACCCGGGATGTGCCACGTTGATGGGATCTTGAAGCGGTCGTGGAGGTCGAGCAGCCGTGGGGCTCCCTCCTCAACGCCGAACAGTCCACGGGAGTGGCGTGTCGGGCTCTCCCAAGAGTCGTACACCCACAGCCAGGTGGAAACAGCGTCGTAGTGATACGTCACACAGACGGTGGCTTCCGTCATGGGGCCCACTTCCCGGGCGGCGTAAAGTAGCTACGGGTGGGCCGTTACCGACGCTGGACCTCGTGCCGGCCGAAGCCGTAGCGTAGCCGGTTGGCCAGCCGCCGAGCGAACCGGTCACGGCGGGAGCCGAACCGCTCGGCGAGCGCCCCGTAGATTAGCGGCACCGGCACTTCCCGCTCTAGGGCTTCTTGGACGGTCCATGTCCCGGTCGAACCGCCTGCCACGAAGTCTGCGACGTCGCCGAGGTCTGATCCCTCCTCACGGAACGCCTCCTCACAGAGTTCCAGCAGCCACGACCGGACCACGGCGCCGTTGTTCCAGGTGCGGGCGACCGTCTCCAGATCCAGGTCATAGCGGCCCTCGTGGAGCAGTTCGAACCCCTCGCCGTACGCCTCCATCAGGGCGTACTCCACGCCGTTATGAACCATCTTTACGTAGTGACCCGAGCCGCTGGGTCCCATCCGGTTGTGGCCCTCGGGACCGGTCGCGACCGCGTCGAAGACGGGGGTCAGCTCCTCGTAGGCCCACCCCGGGCCGCCAATCATCAGCGAGAACCCTAGTTCCGCGCCCGCGGGGCCGCCGGAGGTGCCACAGTCCAGGTAGACGGCCGGGCAGTCCTCCGCCCGCCGGCTGGAGTCATCGAAGTGGGAGTTCCCG
>CAZLOO010000358.1:0-1994 GCA_964561055.1 uncultured Halobacteriales archaeon | reverse complement strand
ACGACGATGTCATCGCTGTCGAGGTGTGGTTCAAGTTCCTCTAACGCGGCGTCCACTGCGTCGCCGGCGGGCACCATCAGCCAGACCCGCTTGTCATCACCGAGCTGTTCCGCCAAGTCGGCCAGCGAGTCCGCGGGCGTCGCACCAGCGTTGGCAGCCGTGACGACGGCGTCCTTATCCACGTCGAAGGCGGTCACCTCGTGGCCGGCCCCCAGCACGCGGTCGGTGACGATGCGTCCCATCCGGCCGAGGCCGACGACTCCCAGGTGCATACCGGGCCTGAGCGGCCCCGCGGCGTGTAGGTTGCGGTCCCGATCGGGGAAACGCCGCGTTCGGCCCGTGAGCCACAGGAACGTTTATACGCGGACCGGAGCAAGAAGCGGGTATGAAGCGGTCGCCGGTAGTACGTGTGTGAGCTCTTTCTCCGCGAGCACCGGCCGTCGGCCGCGGGACGCGGTCCAACCCAATCATGAGCGAGTTACCCGACGAGTACGACGCGAGCAGCATCGAGCGTAAGTGGCGCGAGCAGTGGCAGGAGTCGGACGTGTACGACTACGACGACGACCCAGAACGACCCGACTACGTCATCGACACGCCGCCGCCGTACCCGACCGGCAATTTCCACATCGGTAACGCGCTGGGCTGGTGTTACATGGACTTCGCCGCCCGCTACAAGCGCCTCCAGGGGTTCGACGTGGACTTCCCGCAGGGGTGGGACTGCCACGGCCTCCCGACCGAGGTGAAGGTCGAGGAGGAGCAGGGCATCCACCGGACGGACGTCCCCCGCGAGGAGTTCCGGGAGATGTGCATCGAGCACACCGAGGAGCAGATCGATGCGATGAAAACGACAATGCTGGAACTGGGCTTCTCCCAGGACTGGGACCACGAGTTCCGCACCATGAACCCGGAGTACTGGGGGGAGACCCAGCGTTCGTTCGTCCGGATGGCCAAGGACGATTACGTCCACCGCGACGAACACCCCGTTAACTGGTGTCCGCGCTGCGAGACCGCCATCGCCGACGCCGAGGTAGAAAACGAAGACCGCGGCGGCACATTGTACTACATTAGCTTCCCAGGGGCCGGCAACGACGACATCGAGATCGCCACCACTCGGCCGGAACTGCTACCGGCGTGTGTCGGGATCGCAGTCGACCCGGACGATGAGCGCTACATCGACCGGGTAGGCGACACGTTCGAGATCCCGATCTTCGGCCAGGAGGTGGAGCTGTTCGCCGATCCCGAGGTCGACGGGGAGTTCGGCACCGGCGCAGTTATGGTGTGTACGTTCGGGGACAAACAGGACGTCGACTGGTGGGCCGAGCACGACCTCGAACTGCGGCCGGTTCTCGGCGAGGACGGCCGGCTGGGGGAGTTGGCCGGCGAGTTCGCTGGCCTAGGCGTCCAAGAGGCGAAGACAGAGATAGCCGAGGCCCTCGAGGAGGCCGGCTATCTCACTGACCACGAGCACACCGAGCAGTCCGTCGGTGTCTGCTGGCGCTGCGACACGCCCATAGAGATCCTCTCGAAGGAGCAGTGGTTCGTTCGGGTCGATCAAGAGGAGATACTCGACACCGCCCGGGAGGTGGACTGGATTCCCGAGCACATGTACACCCGTCTAGAGGACTGGACGGAGGGAATGGACTGGGACTGGGTGATCTCCCGCCAGCGGGTGTTCGCAACCCCCATTCCCGCGTGGTTCTGCGAGGACTGCGGGAACGTCCATATCGCCACGGAGGAGGAGGTGCCGGTCACCCCGACCGAGGACGATCCCGCCGTCGGGGCCTGTCCGGAGTGTGGGGGTACGGACTGGTCCGGCGAGACGGATGTGATGGACACGTGGATGGACTCCTCGATATCGCCGCTGTACGTCGCGGGCTGGCCCGAGGAGTCGTTCGAGCCGGTGCAGCTCCGCGAGCAGGGCCACGACATTATCCGGACGTGGGCGTTCTACACCATCCTCCGTACCGCCGCCCTCGAGGACCAGACCCCCTGGG
>CAZLOO010000357.1:0-2971 GCA_964561055.1 uncultured Halobacteriales archaeon | reverse complement strand
TCCTGCACATGCTGCGGGTGTACTTCACCGGCGCGTACAAGGAACCCCGCGAGCTCAACTGGATCATCGGCATCATACTGATCTCGCTGACGATGGTGTTCGGGTATACTGGCTACCTGCTGCCCTGGGACCAGCTGGCGTTCTGGGCCGGCCAGATCGGCGTAGAAATGAGCCTCTCGATCCCGCTGGCAGGCGAGTGGGTCGCCCAACTGCTGTTCGGCGGGTTCACGCTCACCCAGTCCACTCTCCAGCGGATGTACATCCTCCACGTATTCTTCCTACCGTTCATCGTGACGGCGCTGATCGCCGTCCACATCGGCATCGTCTGGATGCAGGGCATCGCTGAGCCCCACTGACCGGACGTTTCCCGTTGGACGCCCGATTTACTCGTCGTCGACACTCGGGCTTTCGTCCAGTCGTCCCCTTTGTATCCGTTCGGCGGCGCCCTAGCGGGCGCTTTACGCGTCCACGCCCGCGCGGTGAACACAACGTTGAATAGTGCCCCTGCTTGATATACCATAGATGAGCGACAGCGATGACGCGCCGGACGCCCCGGAGGGCGGGGGGGTTCGGGCGGACGGGACGGGCATCGTCCCGCCGGATGACGAGACCCCGACCTGGCGCGAGCGCAAGGAACGCTCCCAGGGGCTCGCCCGGCTGACCTACGAGTACTTCGAGCGGGCCCGCCGGGAAGACCAGGACCTTCGGATGGAGTCGGACTACGTGGAACGAGACGTGCTGGCGTTCCCGGCCTGGCCTCACGAGATGATCCGCAACCTCGCGCTGACAAGCTTCTTTGTCGGGATGATCATCTTCTTGTCGGCGACTCTGCCGCCCCATATCGGCCCGCCTGCCGACTCCTCGACGACGCCGGCCGTTATCCTCCCGGACTGGTATCTGTACTGGTCGTTCGGACTGCTCAAGCTGGGCCCGCTCAACCCCGAGCTGAGTCTGCTGGGCGGCCAGAAGCTAATGGCCGACCGCACGTACGGCGTGCTGGCGAATCTGGTCGTCGTCGGGTTCATCGCCATCGTCCCCTTCCTCAACAAGGGGTCGGCCCGCCGACCCGTTGAGCAGCCGTTCTGGGCGTCAGTCGGCGTGTTCGGGGTCATCTTCGCGGCGACGATCAGCGCGCTGTCAATCAAGAACCTCGTCCCCATCGACCCAGACATGCTGTTCACGCTAACGTTCCTGCTCCCGTTCGTGGGCGGGTTCATTAGCTACGCCGTGCTGAAGTCGATGCGCGAGGGGTACATGTTCGAGCTCAACCGCCGATACTACCGGCTGCGCCCCCCGAAGTAACGCGTCGTCGCTCCTCCCCCGTTTTCCTTCCGGGTAGCGCCAGCGTTGCACAAGAGTCAGGGTCGCGCGGCTCCTCGTTTCGGTATGGCCGACGGAGAAGGTGAGCCGATCGAGACTCCCCGACGTGCGCCGGAAGGGGATGTCGTCGTGCCGATGCGGATGTACAAGGCGGTGATGGTGTTCTCGACGATCATCGCCGTGGGGCTAGTTGTCGCAGGGTTCATTATCCTCGACGCTGCCACCCGGCGCGCACAAGCCCCCCTAGGCGAGGTCGACCCCGTGCTCGCCGTGCTCGGAATGGCCGTCATCGGTCTCGGTGCGGGCGTGTACGCCTTCGCCACCCGGTTCCGAGCCGAGGAGATGGGAGAGTAGGCCGACACCACAGGAGCTAAGCCCGGCGACTGCAAACCCCCGGTTGATGGCTGACGAGTTCATTAAAGGGCTCACGATACTCATCGGTGCCGGCCTCGGGTGGATGGTTATCGCCGGTTGGTACCAGACGCCTAGCTTCGAGGGAGCCCAGCTGGTCGGCCCGCGACCGCCCGCGGAGTCGCTGTCCCTGCTGGACCAGCTCGCGCTGCTAGCCGGCGACGCACTCGCGGTGTTCGCCATCGCCGGCGCGCTCACCTTCTGGGTCGTCATCCCGGCCTGGCGGCAGTTCCGCGCCAGCCGCTCCTGACTGACTCTCCCGGGAACGACAGGCCCGTCGCGGGCCCCGGTGTGTCGCTGCGGCCGCTTCTCAGGTCGCGACAGTAACGCCGGAGAGGACGGCGGCCTCAGACGACCGCGCTCCAGAGGTCCGCAACCAGAAAAAACAGCGCGTTGTAGGCGACGTACAGCAGGACGAACACGGAGGCAGCGATGGCACCCTTCGGCTGCTCGATGGGGATGTCGCGCCGCGCCTCCACCTTGCGGGACTCGAACTCGAACAGGTCCGTTATCGCCAGCCCGACGACGAGCGTGCTGGTGACGATGCCTGCCTCGTAGCTCACCGTCGCCAGATAGAACGCGAGCACGACCAGCACGAGCGTCGTCGCCACCCGCGCCGGATGGCGCGTGATAGCATCGGCACCCTCACGGGCCTGCCGGCGGTGCTGGCTGTATTCGGCAGCCCTGGCGCCCATGTTCGCGATTACGACCACCAGCAGCAGGTAGTCGATGTAGGGGGCGAGGAGCGTATCGACGGGTCCGAACAGCCCGACCTCAGGCTGGAGCGGGACCGGCGGGTACATATCTGTACCCGCGCGGTGCTCCCTTTAGAGCTTTTCCAATCGCCCTGTCGCCGGCCTGAGCAGGGTTACCGCCCCTACCCGGTCGACCGCCAGCCGGCGATTCGTGGGCACCGGCCCGACTGGGCGGCCGTCGATGGTCAGCTCCACCGGCACCTCGTCGCGCTGAACGGACAGCCCTACTTCGGGGGCGGCCACCCAGCGGTCCGCGCGGGTGCCGAACGCCGCCACCGGGACGACGGCGACCGCGCCGGCGTCGGGCGTGAGCGTCGGCCCGCCGGCGGCGCGGGCGTAGCCGTGGCTCCCGGCGGGGGTGGCGACGACGACGCCGTCGGCCCGGACGGTGTCGAGCGCGTCGCCGCCGTCGTCGAGGCGGAACTCGGAGATGCGGCCCGGCTCCGCGGCGAACAGTGCGACGTCGAACAGCGCCCGCGCGTCGG